>CAZQMR010000076.1:8442-13430 GCA_964594465.1 uncultured Rhodobacterales bacterium | reverse complement strand
AAGATCACCCGGATGTGGAAGAGCTTTATCGTCGTGCCTCGGTGGTGGACGAGAAGATCTCGATTGCGACGGTCTATCGCACGGTCAAGCTGTTCGAGGAAGCTGGCATTCTGGAGCGCCACGAGTTTGGCGACGGGCGCGCCCGCTACGAGGATGCAGAGCGCGATCACCATGACCATTTGATTGATCTGCAAAGCGGCGAAGTGATCGAGTTTGTCGATGCTGAAATCGAAGCACTGCAAGAAAAAATCGCACAGAAATTGGGCTACACTTTGCGTGGCCATCGGCTGGAGCTTTACGGCGTTCCGGCCAACAACCCCAAAACGGAGAATGATACATGAGTGCCATCGTCGATATCACGGCGCGTGAAATCCTGGACAGTCGCGGCAACCCAACGGTTGAGGTCGATGTTCTGCTCGAAGATGGGGCTTTTGGCCGCGCCGCAGTTCCTTCTGGTGCGTCCACCGGTGCGCATGAGGCGGTTGAGCTGCGCGATGGCGACAAAGGGCGCTATGGCGGCAAGGGTGTTCTTAAAGCTGTTGGCGCAGTGAACACGGATATTGCTGAAGCGCTGCTAGGCATGGACGCGACGGATCAGGTGCAGATTGACCAGATCATGTGCGATCTGGATGGCACGGAGAATAAGTCAAAGCTCGGCGCGAACGCGATCCTTGGTGTGTCTATGGCGGTGGCTAAAGCTGCTGCGGAGGCACGCGGTCTGCCACTTTACCGCTATATCGGTGGCACATCAGCGCGCACCCTGCCCGTTCCCATGATGAACATCATCAATGGTGGCGAGCATGCAGACAACCCGATCGACATTCAGGAATTCATGATCATGCCCGTGGCGGCTGAGAGCATTGCTGAGGCCGTGCGCATGGGGTCTGAGATTTTCCACACGCTCAAGAAAGAGCTGACGGCGGCGGGTCTGAGCACTGGGATTGGCGATGAGGGGGGCTTTGCGCCCAATATCAGCTCAACCCGCGACGCGCTCGATTTCATCATGAAGTCCATCGAAAAGGCCGGATATAAGCCCGGCGATGAGGTTTATCTCGCGCTGGATTGTGCGGCGACTGAGTATTATGTCGATGGCAAGTATGAGATGAAGGGTGAGGGTAAGAGCCTGAGTTCAGCCGAAAATGCTGCCTATCTTGCGGAGCTGGTCAAGGATTACCCGATCATTTCCATTGAAGACGGCATGGATGAGGATGATTGGGATGGCTGGAAAGCACTGACCGATCTGATCGGCGACAAATGCCAGCTTGTGGGCGATGATCTCTTCGTGACCAACCCCAAGCGCTTGTCGCGTGGGATTGAGGCGGGTTCCGCGAATTCGATTCTGATCAAAGTGAACCAGATCGGCTCGCTCACCGAGACGCTTGAGGCGGTTGATATGGCGGCACGGGCGAGCTTTACCTCTGTGATGTCGCATCGCTCTGGCGAAACTGAGGACGCGACGATTGCAGATCTCGCCGTGGCGACCAATTGCGGGCAGATCAAAACCGGCTCGCTGGCGCGTTCTGACAGGCTGGCGAAATACAACCAGCTTATCCGCATCGAGCAAGAGCTCGGGCCTGCGGCGATCTTCGCTGGTCGCACGATCCTAAAGAGCTGAGCTGTGGACGCGCCGGATCATCCCCAGATTTATCTGGTCACGCCCCGGCGTTTCGCGCTCAAGGAGTTCACTGCTCTATTGGAGCAGGCGATGGCGGCAGCCCCTGTCGCCTGCCTGCGCCTTGATCTCGATAGCGAGGATGTAGGCGAGATCAGTGCTACGGCGGATGCCCTGCGCGAACTGACCCATGCTAAGGACATCCCGCTGGTGATTGCGCGGCATTTCCGCCTCGCTGAACGGTTGGGGCTTGATGGCGTGCATTTGGATGACAATCCCAAAGTGATCCGCGATTTGCGCAAAGACTGGGGCGCGGGGCAGATTATTGGTGCTTATGGTGGCACCTCCAAACATGCGGGCATGAATGCAGGTGAGGCTGGCGCGGATTACGTGTCCTTTGGTCCGCTCGACACCGATCGTGATTTGGGCGCAGGCGCTATGGTCGACCCCGACGTATTCGTCTGGTGGTCGCAATTTGTGGAGCTGCCAGTGGTGGCAGAAGGCGGCGTATCGCTGGAAGAAGCGCGCAAACTACGCCCACATGTAGATTTCATTGCCTTGGGTGCTGAGATTTGGAACGCCGACGATCCAGTATCGCGGCTGAAAGACTATTCAGCCGCCATCTGCGGCGCGTGATCGGCGAAACCTTTGCGGGTTTCCGCCTCACAATGACGTGCCAGCGCTTTACGATCCGCAAAATCAGCGGCGCGAACCGGGTCATGAAAGATCACCAGCGCCTCACAGGACCAAGACTTTGACAGCACTTGGATGATATGCGGGGCAAAGCCCATACCGCCCCACCAGCCAAAGAAATTATCCGGCAAATCCGCACGCGGCAGATAGATCAGGCTCATGGGCTGGATCCAAGTCACATCGCGCATGTCGTCGCCCATAAAAGCCGCAAACAGCGTTGACTTGAACGGCAGAACCCTCCGCCCATCGCTCGATGTGCCCTCAGGGAAAAAGCACAGCTTCTCGCCCTTGTTGAGCCGCTCCAAAAGCACGTTGCGATGGCTTGCCGCACGCGAGCGCCGTCGCTCGATAAAGACCACACCTGAGGTGCGCGCCAAAATCCCAATGCCGGGCCAGCTTGCGACTTCGGATTTGGAGACAAATTGCATCGGCGCGCCCACACGCAAAATCAGCGGATCCATCCAAGACGCATGATTGCTGACCCGCGCACCGGGCGTGTCCATCGGCGTGCCAACACGGCGCACTGTGATGCCACAAAACCAAACCGCGATGTGGTTCCAAGCCCCCACCATCTTGTTGGCGAGCCACTTGTTTGGCAGTAGGCGCACCAGCAAAAAGACCAAAAACATCACCACGGTGATCAGGCCAAATGCAACACTGCGCAGCCCCAGCAAAACCCAACCCAATAAACTTGGCGGATCACGGACCGGGTCGGGTATGTCTTGCCATGTCATGCAGTGCTACTTCCGCGCTTCGTGGCTACGGGTGTAGTAGGATTTGTAGCGCTCGGTCATGCGGGTCGTATCCATCAACAAGCAGACATCGACCGTATTGAAGTCATGATCCACGAAAGCACCGTCCCCAACAAACCCGCCAAGGCGCAAATAGGCCTTTATCAACGGCGGAATGGATCGCGTGACCTCTTTGCGATCCAGTTCAGCTGCATCAAGCCGGTTCATATTGACGTAGTGTGGCTCAACCGTGCGCACACGAATGTCTTCGGGTGCGAGATGATGGTGATGCAAATAGCTAAGCGGCGCGGCAAGCAGATCGGGATCACGCCCATGAAAGCTTGCCACGCCAAACATCACTTCGATGTCGCGGCTCTGGACGTATTCTGACAGGCCATTCCAAAGCAGATGCATCGCCGAGCCACCGCGATGTTCGGCCGCCACGCAAGAGCGTCCAAGCTCAACAGTTTCCCGCTTAAGCTCTACAAGTTTAGAGAGATCATATTCCGAGGCACCATAAAACCCGATGCCTTGTCGTGCGACTGCCCCGCGCATCAACCGATAAACTCCGATAACAGAGTTTTCACTGTCTTCAATCTCGGTATCAATCAGGATGAGGTGATCGAAATAGGGGTCAAAAGCATCGCGTTCCATTTTGGCGGCACGATCTTCCTGCGACACGGTCGCACCCATTTCCTCAACAAAGACCCGATAGCGCAAGCGCTGCGCGGCCTCGATCTCCGTGGCTTGGTCTGCGATTTTGACGATAAAGCGAGACGCTTCGAGTTTCATTTCGTCTGGATCCTGAAAAATCTGCCCGAACCTATGGTCTTGCCAATGCCTTGGCAACAGTCAGTTCCCCTTGGCTGAAGCAAATCAAATCGCGTCATTTTGTATAAAAATTGAAACAAATTTAAGGACATGTTAAGGTTGAATGATCAGGGAAAGAGGGGTCTCAACCTTGATCAGGCTCTAACTCAATGCGACTACCATCAATTACCACTTTCCCCACGTTTTCGAAGTTTACAGTTATCTTTCCATTTATGTTTGATTGGACCTGCCCACGGCCCCAGTCAGCTTCAGTGGGATGGCGCACCAAATCGCCCGGTTCCAAAAAATCATTCATCTCAAACACCAATTTCGGGTCGGTTTTGTGATGGGCGTTGCAAGTCGGGATTTACAATCGCTCATCGCCTCACGCATCTGTCACGACCTGATAAGCCCGATTGGAGCAATCGGCAATGGCCTGGAACTGCTGTCCGAACTTTCCGAGACCCGCTCGCCCGAATTGATGCTGATTGACCAATCGGCGCGATCCGCAAACGCCAAGCTCAGATATTTTCGGATGGCCTTTGGGGCGGCGCGCAAGGACATGTCTGTGGGCAAGGATGAACTCAATCGGATTCTCAAAGACATGTTTGAGGAGAGCAAACTCAACGTTTCCCTTCATTCAAGCGCATCGAGCCTTCCAAGGCCAATCGTGAAGCTCGCCTTGCTCCTCATTCTATGTGCCGAAAAAGCGCTTCCCTTTGGCGGCAATCTTGAAATCGCGCTAAGCTCGGAAGCTGTGTCATTTAAGGCCGACAGTCGTGAGGTCCGCGCCGATCCAGAGCTTTGGGATGCATTGGCCACCGGAATTCTGCCCGATGAGATCGCATCGGATCAGGTGCAGTTTGCGCTCACAGCGCATAGTCTGGCAGAAATGAATATGCGTGCCATGGTGGAATACTCCGTCAGCACCATTTCAGTAGGCGTTACATAGCGCGCAATTGATCGCGAAAAACACGCATCCGCTCTTGGTAATGCCGGGCGGATGCCAGCATGCCTTGCTGCTCTTGCGCACTTAATTCGCGCACGATTTTGCCGGGCGCACCCATCACCAGCACACCGGGCGGGATTTCTTTGCCCTCAGTGATCAGCGCATTGGCCCCGATCAGACTGCCCGCGCCGAC
>CAZQMR010000076.1:0-8342 GCA_964594465.1 uncultured Rhodobacterales bacterium | reverse complement strand
GTGTCGCCCAAAGCATAGATCGTCATTTCTTGCGCTCCAAAAATTCAGCTTCAAGTGTTCGGGTGAACGGAACCAGCCCCGATTGCCGCCCGCGTCGCAGGCGCTCAGCACGCACGATCGCGATTAAATCGTCGCGGCATCGGTCCAGATCGTCGTTGATCAGCACATAGTCATATTCGCCCCAATGGGAAATCTCAGCGCGGGATTTCTCCATGCGCCCTTCAATCACCTCGTCGCTGTCCTGCCCACGTCCTTTCAGACGAGATTCAAGCGCGGCTATAGAGGGCGGAAGCACGAAGATCGACACAACCGATTCGCTTAAAGAAGAGTTGCGGATTTGCTGACCGCCCTGCCAATCCACGTCAAACAGCACATCGCTGCCCGCCTCCATCGCGGCGACTACTGGTTCCTTGGGCGAGCCATAAAGATTGCCAAACACTTCAGCCCATTCCAGCATATTGCCAGCCTCAGCCGAGGCTTCAAACTCAGTACGAGTGCGGAAAAAATAGTCCTGCCCATCAACCTCACCAGCACGCGGCGCGCGCGTCGTGGCAGACACCGAAAAGGCGATGCTCGGGTCCCATCCGCGCAAGGCTTTGGACAATGTAGATTTCCCCGCACCTGACGGCGAGGACAGAATAAGCAGCAAACCTTGCCGCGAAACTGCTTCCATAGTGCTGATTACTCCACGTTCTGAACTTGCTCGCGCATCTGATCAATGATGACCTTAAGCTCCACGCCACATTCCGTCAGATCCGGCGTGCCCGCCTTTGAGCACAGAGTATTTGCCTCGCGGTTGAACTCCTGCATCAGAAAATCGAGCTTGCGCCCCACAGCACCGCCATCTCTGATCAGTGCGCGCGCAGCGGTTACATGCGCATCAAGCCGATCCAGCTCTTCGGTCACATCCGCTTTGACCGTGATGATCGCCAGCTCCTGCTGCAATCGGGCCTCATCCGCCAAATCGGTGGTGTCCAAAAGCAGCTTCACGCGCTCGCGGATCAGATCGCCACTTTTTTCCTGACGTGCGGCGGCAGCAACCCGCGCGCGCTCAGCAAGAGATTCGATTTGATCCACTTGTCCCCCGAAAATTTCCGCCATCGCCGCGCCTTCGCCAGCGCGAGCTTGGTTGAATGCGTCCAATAACTGTGGAATTTGCGCCTTGGCCTGCGCCTTCACCGCGACCAACCCGGCCTCGGTTCCACCGCTTTGCATCACGCCGGGCGCGCTCAGCAAATCAGCCCCAGTAAGAGGTGCCAAATTCAACCCAGCCTCTAGCGCCTTGGCCTCTGCCACCTGACAGTCTGCAATGTATTTATCGAGTGCCGCTTCACTCAATGAAACCGTATTCGTGCCACTATCCGACCGTAATTTAAGGCCAATAGAGACATTACCGCGTGTGATTGCAGCTTTGACGGTTTCCCGAATATAGGGATCAAGATCATCAAAACCGTCGGGCAATCGCAGGCGCACATCGAGACCGCGCGCATTCACGCTGCGCATCTCCCAGGCCCAGGTCCAGACCTCATGAGCACCGCTCATCGAGGCAAAGCCGGTCATGGAATTAACGATCATCCAAGAAAATCCTTAGAGTTTGGGCCAAATCATATTAGAACTGTGCTCATGGCGCAGTTGCGGAGCGGCCTGCGTTGAAGGTTGGGGATGGTTCCCGGCTCATATGTGTGTAAACGGTGGGACTTGAGTATGGCAAGCAATAGTGAGAACAATGGCATCAACGGCAAGAAGGAAGGCCGGTTTGAATTGGTGGCCCGTAAAATGAGTGATCCTATCCTCCAGTCGCTGAGGAACTATTGGGAAGAATTGCGTGATGGCCGTCTGGCACCGTTCCGCTCTGAGATTGATCCGCGCAAATTTGAAGATGCGCTGGAGAATATGTTCATCCTTGAAAAGATCACCGATGACAGCGTGCGTGTACGTCTGGCTGGCATGAAACTCTGCGAAATGATGGGTATGGAAGTGCGTGGCATGGCGCCGCGCGGCTTTATGATGCCCGATGATCGCACCCGGTTGGACATTTCGCTGAGCCAAGTGTTTGAGACCCCTGCGGTCAAAGAGCTTGTGCTGGAAACAGTGGATGCAACCGGCAAGAGCGACACGGCCTACATGATGCTGTTGCCCTTGCGCAGTGATTTTGGCGATGTGACCCGGATTTTGGGCTGCATTTCAGATCGTCAGGGCCATTACAACGCGCCCTTGCGCTTTCGCATCACCGCGGAAAAGACCGATCAGATCAAATACACTGAGGATCGCCCGCAAGCTGGTTTTGCTGAAGAGCAGGTTAAGTTCAACATCCCGACATCAGCTCCACAGTTGCGCAGCATTGCTGGCAACCCACAAGCCAAGCGCGATGCAACGAGCAAGCCAAATCTGAAGCTTGTGAAGGACTAAACCTAGTCTGTTACGTACTGCTCAGCAGTATATCCCTGAATGGCAAGCAAGGCGCTGAGGTCGGAGTGATCCAACCGGATATCAGCGCCTTGTTTCAATATGGGCTTGGCCTTGTACGCCACGCCAAGGCCCGCAGCCTCGATCATCGCCAGATCATTGGCCCCATCGCCCACGGCCATTGCATCCTGTGTGGTAATGCCGTTCTGAGCGCAAAACTCATTGAGAAACCCGCGCTTTGCTTCGCAGCCCAAAATTGGCCGTGCAACAGTGCCGGTCAGCTTAGCCCCATCATCTAGCAGCGTATTGGCTCGGTTTACGTGAAAGCCTGCCGCCTCTGCCACGCGGGAGGTAAAGGCCGTAAAGCCACCTGACACCAACGCCGTGAACGCGCCATGCGTCGCCATGGTGCGCACCAGTACCCGCGCACCGGGATTGAGCGAAATCCGCTCGCGGTAGCATTCCTCAATCACCGACACGGGCTGGCCTTCGAGCAAGGCCACGCGCGCATCAATCGCTTCCTCAAAATCCATCTCACCGCGCATGGCAATCTCAGTGATTGCCTCAACCTCGTCGCGCACGCCTGCAAAATCCGCCAGCTCATCAACGCATTCCACCGGAATCATTGTGCTATCCATATCGGCGATCAAGAGCTTCTTGCGACGCATGTCACGACGCACAAAATTCGCATCAACGCTATGCTCCGCACTGAAAGCACTCAGATCAACAGGCGCGTCCGCATCGATCTCAAACACCCCTGCAAGCGTCTCGCGCCAGCCGGACGCCCCCACCAAAGCGGCCGCTTCAACTGCAGCAGCCTCGCCAACGCCCTGCGCCGCGGTCAAAACCAAAACGTACATGAAAGCTCCAAAAAGCCTGCGGTGCCCCGATGTCTCAGGGCACCAAGTAGATTACCCAGCCGCGCGGGCTTCTTCGAGGCGCTGGCCCAGTTCCTCGGACACAAGGAAGGCCAACTCAAGCGATTGCGCCGCATTGAGGCGCGGATCACAAGCGGTGTGATAACGCAACGACAAGTCCTCATCTGTCACGGCCCGCACACCACCGGTGCATTCCGTCACGTCCTGACCTGTCATCTCAAAATGCACACCGCCGGGAACTGTGCCCTCTGCCTTGTGCACCCCAAAGAACTCACGCACTTCGCCAAGCACCCGCTCAAACGGGCGGGTTTTGAAACCGCTATCGGATTTGATCGTATTGCCATGCATCGGATCACAGGACCAAACGACCTTGCGCCCTTCGCGCTCAACCGCCCGCACCAGCGCTGGCAGATGCTTTTCGACAGCACCCGCACCAAAACGTGCAATCAGGGTCAAGCGGCCCGGATCGTTTTCCGGGTTCAGCTGATCAATCAAGCGGATCAAGTCATCAGGCTCAATGCTCGGACCACATTTCAGACCAATCGGATTGATCACGCCTTTGCAGAACTCCACATGCGCGCCATCAACCTGACGGGTGCGATCGCCGATCCAGATCATGTGACCTGAGCCCGCAACCTGCTCGCCGGTCAGCGAATCTGTGCGGCAAAGCGCCTCTTCATATTCCAGCAGCAGCGCCTCGTGGCTTGTGTAGTAGTCCACACGCTTCAAGACCTCAGCCGTGTCACTGTTCACGCCAGCCGCTTCCATGAAGTCCAAAGACTGCGAAATCTGGTCCGCTAAGTTCTTATATTTGTCATACCCGGCCCCGGAATTGGCGAACCCCTGCGTCCAGTTATGGACTTGCGCGATATCCGCGAAACCGCCTTGGCTGAACGCACGAAGCAGGTTCAGCGACGCCGCCGCTTGGGTGTAAGCGCGCAACATCCGCTCTGGATCATGAGCGCGGGCCTCAGGTGTGAAGCCGATATCGTTGATGATGTCACCGCGATAGCTTGGCAGCTCCACGCCATCAATCGTTTCCATGTCAGCGGAGCGCGGCTTGGCGAACTGCCCCGCCATACGCCCGATTTTGACCACCGGGCGCTTGGCCCCAAAGGTCAGCACGACAGCCATCTGCAACATCACCTTATAGGTGTCGCGGATATTGTCGGAATTGAACTCAGCAAAGCTCTCCGCGCAATCGCCACCTTGCAGCAAAAACGCTTTGCCCTCAGCCACATCCGCCAGCTCGCGGCGCAATTTGCGTGCTTCGCCTGCAAAAACGAGCACGGGATAAGACGCAAGGCGTTCCTCGACAGCTTTGAGTGCGGCTTGATCCTTATATGTCGGCATCTGAACGCGCGGTTTGTTGCGCCAGTCCGATTTGGCCCATGCTTGTGCCATGTGTCTCGCTTTCCAAGTTGCTGCGGGGCGGTCGTCGCCCGGCTTTGAGAAAACCCGTATAACCTGCCTTTAACCGGTTGAAAAGACGGCTCAGCAGCCCTTGGCAATAGCACCGCTTCCTGCTTAAATTTCACGCAAATCAACGGGGACAAAACCATGGCCAAACCTGAAACCACCTATAGCGGGCCAGAGCTTTGCGCCCTATCCGCGAGAGAAACCGTCGCCAAGCTGAAATCCGGTGAGATCACTCCGCGCGATTGCTTAGATGCAGCCTTCGAGCGCATTGGCCAAGTTGAACCGGCCATCAACGCCACCCCAACGCTGTGCGAAGAGCGCGCCTATTCCGCCCTTAATGCACTGGAAGACGACGCAAAGCGCAACGGCAGCTATGACGGCTGGCTCGCCGGGTTGCCGATCACGATCAAAGACCTCAACAATGTCAAAGGCGTGCGCACAACCTTCGGCACCATCGGCTTCAAAGACTTCGTTCCCGATGAAAGCGACCCCCTCGTGGACATAATGGAAAGCCATGGCGGCATCGTAATCGGCAAAACCAACACCCCCGAATTTGGCGCAGGGGCCAACACTTTCAACGCGGTCTTCGGCAACACCCGCAACCCATGGGACACTCGCATGAACCCCGCAGGCTCCTCTGGCGGCGCGGCGGCAGCGCTCGCAACTGGCGAATGCTGGCTCGCCCATGGCTCTGACTACGGTGGTTCCTTGCGCACACCCGCCGCCTATTGCGGCATCGTCGGAATGCGCCCCTCACCCGGTCGCTGCGGCGGCGCCGGCGCTTTGGCCGCCTTTGCGGGTGACGGCATTTCTGGCCCCATGGCACGCGATGTCACCGATCTCGCGCTCTGCTTGGATGCGATGGCTGGATACGATCCCCGCATGCCGCTCAGCATCGAAAAACCGACCATCTCCTTCCAAGAAGAGCTCAAATCCGCCACCGGAAAAGTCCGCATCGCCTTTGCCCCGGACCAAGGCGGCTTTGCCCCGGTTGAACAAGAAATTCGCGATCTGATGGCCCTTGCCATGAGCAAGGTCGAGCGTGCAGGCGGCACGGTTGAGGAAACCTGCCCAGACCTGCCCAAACTAGATCAAACGTTCCGAACCCTGCGCGCCGCATCCTTTGTCACATCCAACTCGCGCCTGCCCGAAACCGTGCGAAAGCACCTCAAAAACACGATCCTACAAAACACGTCCGAAGGCGAAGCGCTCACGGCTACCCAGATAATGGACGCAAATGTCGACCGCACCGTGCTCTACAACACTATGCGCGTCTTCCTGCAAACCTACGATGTCCTTGCCATCCCTGTCGCCGGAATAGCCCCACTGCCTTGCGAAATCGAATACCCAATGGAGGTCGCAGGCCAGAAAATGATCGACTATATCGATTGGCTGCGCTTTGCCTTCCTCGCAACCACAACCACCCTGCCCGCAATTTCGGTGCCCATCGGCTTCACCCCCGCCGGCCTGCCCTGCGGCATCCAACTCATTGGCCCACCACGCGGCGAGGCCAAACTCCTGCGCGTCGCCCGCGCTGTCGAAGACGCTATCGGAGAAATCCAAACCCCGATAGACCCAATCATCCGCCATTAAGGCGCACCCAAGCCAACATCACTTTCCTCAAATATCCCCGCCGGAGGCACTAAAATCTAGCAACCTCAAGCAGCCCGTGCAGCGCTCCACTCACCACGCGCCGCAGCCCCAAAGGCCCGGAACAACGCCTGTGAGTGCTGGTCATCCTCAGCCCCCAACTCAGGATGCCATTGCACGCCCAATGCAAAAGACGCAGCGCCCTCAACCGAAATCGCCTCAGCCACACCATCGGGTGCCACGCCGTCGATCCGTATCCGCGCACCCGGCTCTAGAATTGCCTGACCATGCAGAGAGTTCACCTGGATCTCGCTCTGACCATAAAGCCGCTCAAAAACCGATCCCTTGGTAAAAGAGACCGAATGGCGCAACGCAATCCGCGCTTCAGTATCTGCATCCGGCGGCATCCGGTGGTTCATCTTGCCCGGCAATTCGCGCACCTCAGGATGCAAGGAACCGCCAAAGGCCACATTCACTTCCTGAAATCCACGGCACAGACCCAAAACCGGCACCCCGCGCTCAACCGCTTCACGAATAAGCGGCAGGCACAGATTGTCCCGGTCTAGATCGAAATCGCCGTAAGCAGGCGTTGCTTCATGGCCAAAAAAGCTTGGATGAATATTCGCGCGGGCACCTGTAAAAACGAACCCATCGCACAAATCGACCAGCTCATGCACCGTTGTCAGATCCGGGATCGCGGGCAGCATGATCGGTGTACAATCGGCTTGACGCGCAACCGCTTCCATATTGGTGCGGCCGCACATCTGGACTTCATACTGACCATTGACCAGAAACGAGCTTCCGCTGATGCCTATGACTGGTCTGCCCATCTAAACTGTCCCTATTCTTGCGCTGCTGCCCTCTTAGCTCGCATCTAAACCCTAAAATCAGGTGTGAGTCGAGATGCGCCTGCCAAATTCAACCTAAGCCGCCTACCAAGCCTTAGCTCGCCTTCAACTCCAAACGGCGACCATGCAGCACTGGCTCAGTGTAGCCACTTGGCTGAACCGCCCCATCAAACACCAGATCACAGGCCGCTTTGTAAGCAATCGTGTCATAGCTTGGCGCCATCGGAGTATAGGCCGGATCACCTGCATTTTGCTTATCTACGACAGCCGCCATGCGCTCCATCACTTCGCGCACTTGCGCTGCTGTTACCACGCCATGATGCAGCCAGTTGGCCATATGCTGCGAGGAAATCCGGCAAGTCGCACGATCCTCCATCAGCCCTACATCGTTGATATCAGGCACTTTTGAGCAGCCAACGCCCTGATCAATCCAGCGCACAACATAGCCCAAAATGCCCTGCGCGTTGTTTTCCAGCTCTGCCGTGATCTCCGCATCGGACCAATTTTGCCCTGCCGCCAGCGGGATTTGCAAAATCGTATCAACGCTTGCCCGCATCCCGCCTTTGACCAGCTCTGCTTGGCGCGCCAACACATCTACTTTGTGATAATGCGTGGCATGCAGCGTCGCAGCCGTCGGGCTTGGCACCCATGCACAATTCGCGCCCGCAGACGGGTGGCCGATCTTTTGCTCCAGCATATCCGCCATCAAATCCGGCATAGCCCACATGCCTTTGCCGATCTGTGCGCGACCCTGAAGCCCGCAGGCCAGCCCGATATCGACATTGTAATCCTCATAAGCCGCAATCCACGGCTCGCCCTTGATGTCACCCTTGCGCAAAAACGCGCCCGCTTCCATGGAAGTGTGAATTTCGTCGCCTGTGCGATCAAGGAAACCTGTGTTGATAAAGGCCACGCGCTTCTTGGCCGCGCGAATACACTCTGCAAGGTTCACAGATGTGCGCCGTTCCTCGTCCATGATCCCGATTTTGACCGTGTTCGCTGGCAAGCCCAGGATGCCTTCAACACGGGTGAAAATCTCATCCGTAAACGCCACTTCTTCGGGTCCATGCATCTTCGGTTTCACCACATAAACCGAGCCATGCACCGAGTTGCCACTCTCGCGCTTAAGATCGTGGATCGCGATCATCACAGTCGTGAGCGCATCCATCAGCCCCTCATAAACCTCATCGCCATTGCGGTC
>CAZQMR010000075.1:0-13519 GCA_964594465.1 uncultured Rhodobacterales bacterium | reverse complement strand
GCTTCGCCATTGAGACCTCCCGCACCGCCGCGGCGTCCGTCTTTGACGGCATCGCGCCTATGGCCGGAGGAGAGCACTGATGTTTGGTCTTCCTGACAGCGGCATTCTGATCCTTGGCGCAATGCTGATCCCGTTTCTGGCGATGCTGGTGAATATGTTGCCTCATGCAAAAGCCAATGACCGTGACGTGTTCACATTTATGGCAGCACTTTCGACCTTCGCAGTCGTGCTCCTCATCCTCTGGGGCTACGGCGATGGCATCAGCGAGCCAACGGTGATCGCCAGCTTCGCGCCCGGCATCACTTTCGCCTTCCATGTAGAGCCGCTCGGCCTCCTGTTCGCGCTCGTCGCCTCAGGTCTCTGGGTGCCAACCCATGTCTATGCCATCGGCTATATGCGCGGCAATAACGAGAGCCACCATGCCCGTTTTTTCGCCTGCTTCTCGCTCGCGATCACCGCAGTCATGGGCATCGCGTTTTCCGCTAACCTCTTCACATTGTTCGTTTTTTACGAGCTTCTGACCCTCTCAACCTACCCACTCGTCGCCCATAAGGGCACGCCCGAAGCCATTCGCGGCGCGCGCATCTATCTCGGCATCCTGATCGGCACGTCCATCGGCCTGCTGCTGCTCGGTATCATCTGGACCTTCACACTCGCAGGCCATGTCGACTTCACCAAAGGCGGCATTCTCGCCGGCAAGATCGACGGCCCCATGGTCCCGCTTTTGCTCGCGCTCTTCGCCTTTGGCATCGGCAAAGCAGCACTCATGCCGTTCCACAAATGGCTGCCCTCCGCCATGGTCGCGCCCACGCCGGTTTCCGCACTTCTCCACGCCGTTGCGGTCGTGAAAGCGGGTGTTTTCACCATGCTCAAAGTCGGCGTTTACATTTTCGGCATCGACTTTCTGGCCGAAACAGGCGCCTCAACATGGCTCATGTGGCTCGCCGCTTTCTCGATCCTCACCGCGTCAATAGTCGCGATGACCAAGGACAATCTGAAAGCCCGGCTCGCCTATTCCACCGTCTCTCAGCTCAGCTACATCACCCTTGGCATGGCGCTCGCCACTTCCATGGGTGTGCTTGGCGGGGGCATGCATATCGCCATGCACGCCATGGGCAAAATCACGCTCTTCATGTGCGCAGGCTCGATCTATGTGGCGACCCACAAGACCAATATCAGCCAGCTCACGGGCCTTGGTCGGGTCATGCCGATCACATTCGGGGCCTTCTTGATCGGCGCACTCTCGATCATTGGCCTTCCACCGCTGGGCGGATCTTGGGGCAAATGGTTGCTTATGGTTGGTGCGGCTGATGCACAGCAACAGATCATGATCGGTGTGCTGATGGTCTCATCCCTGCTGAACGTAGCCTATCTGCTGCCAATCGTGGCCAAGGGCTTCTTCCTGCGCGATACCGAAAACGAAGGCCCGGTTGCCGAGGCCCCACTGTTTTGCTGGCTCCCCCCTGCGATCACCGCCTTTGGCTGCTTGGTGCTGTTCTTCTTCGCAGGCTCAATCCAAGCCTTCCTGACCCCGATTGTGAGCAACTAGAGGATAGAGATGATGGACGCCAAAGACGATCCCAACACATTCTCCCCGCTTGCACGCGCATTCCTGTGGGTGGAGGACAAAGCCAAGGTCGAACTGCTGGTCAAAGCGATCTATGTGGTTTGCGCTTTGCTGTTTATTGCGGATTTCTTCTACGCCAAGCATCCCTATTTCTGGGTTGAAAAAATTCCCGGTTTCTATGCGCTTTATGGTTTCCTGATGTGCGCCGCCCTGGTGGTTTGTGCCAAGGCGATGCGCAAAGTTCTGATGCGTGACGAGGAGTATTACGCTCCGCGCGACGTGGAATCCGAGGAGTATCCCGAGGATCAGCTCGAAAGGATCAATCACGATGGTTGATATCTTTCCGGTCGCGTTTCTTTTCTTTCTCGGTGCTGCGGTTCTGCCGTTCCTGAAGGACGGATTTCTACGCGCCAAGGTTCTGCTGGTCATCCCGATCATTGCCGCCGTAATCGTGTTCTTCCTGCCCGAGGGCAATCTCTGGGCGGTCCCTTTCATGGGGATGGAGCTGGAACTGGTGCGCGTCGACAAGCTCAGCCGCATCTTTGCGCTGATCTTCTGTATCGCGGCATTCCTTGGCAACCTCTACGCATGGCATGTGCGCGATCATGTGCAACAAATCGCGGCGCTGCTCTATGCGGGCTCAGCGATTGGTGCGGTGTTCGCGGGCGACCTGATCACGTTGTTCCTCTATTGGGAGGGCACGGCGATTGCGTCTGTCTTCCTGATTTGGGCGCGCGGCACCGAGGGGGCGTATCATACGGGTATGCGTTACCTGATCATTCAGGTCACGTCTGGCGTGGTTCTGCTGGCGGGAGCCGTGCTGTTTTACCACGAAACCGGCTCGCTCGTGTTCGAGAAGATGACGCTCGGTTCGCCCGGTACGATCCTGATTTTCCTCGCTTTTGGCATCAAATGTGCCTTCCCGCTGATGCACAACTGGCTGCAAGATTCCTATCCGGCGGCGACGATTACCGGCACTGTGATCCTCTCCTCTTTCACTACAAAGCTCGCAGTTTACTCGCTGGCGCGGGGCTTTCCGGGCACGGAACTGCTGATTTATATCGGCGCGATCATGACCCTTTTCCCGATTTTCTATGCGGTGATCGAAAACGATCTGCGTCGGGTTTTGGCCTATTCCCTGAACAACCAGCTTGGCTTTATGGTCGTGGGTGTGGGCGTTGGCACGGAGCTTGCGCTCAATGGCACGGCAGCACATGCCTTCGCGCATATCCTCTATAAGTCCTTGTTATTCATGAGTATTGGCGCGGTTTTGTTCCGCACTGGTACGGCCAAAGGCTCTGAGCTTGGCGGGCTATACAAGACCATGCCGCTCACGATGATCTTCTGTGTGATTGGCGCAGCATCGATCTCGGCCTTCCCGCTCTTTTCGGGGTTTGTCACCAAGTCGCTGATCCTGTCGGCATCCGCCAAGGAAGAATGGTTCTGGATTTGGGCGATCCTGCTCTTTGCTTCGGCGGGTGTGTTCCACCATTCCGGCATCAAAATCCCGTATTTCGCCTTCTTCGCTCATGACAGCGGCCTGCGCCCAAAAGAGGCACCAAAACACATGCTTTGGGCCATGGGCCTGACCGCATTCTTGTGCATCGCAGTCGGTGTTTACCCCGATCCGCTTTATGCGTTGCTGCCTTACGAGGTGAAGTATGAATCCTATACGACCGAGCATGTGATCACACAGCTTCAACTGCTGATGTTCTCCGCACTTGCCTTTACTGTGCTGATGCGCACTGGGATTTACCCGCCGGAATTGAAGTCGATCAATGTGGATAGCGACTGGCTCTACCGTCGATTCTTGCGCCGCTTGATCAAGCGTGTGCGCAATATTGCTGGCGTTCTTTGGGGCGTTTCGGCTTGGTATGTGAAGAGCAAATTGGGACGCATTATCAAGGGTTTGTATCTGTCGCACGGGCCCGAAGGGCGCATGGCGCGCAATTGGCCAACGGGCAATATGGCGCTTTGGATTTCGATGTTCTTGGGCGCGACTCTGATCCTGAATTTTGTCAGCTAAGCAAGTGGGCGAAACAGTAACGTCGCTCAGTGCTGAGGTTGCCAACTGCAGGATTTGCGCTGAACGATTTGGGGCCACTGCCACCGCTCACCGTCCCAGACCAGTTGCGTGGTTGTCGCAAAACGCTCCGATTTTGATCGCAGGCCAAGCGCCCGGCGCGCGGGGTCAGGCCTCTGGCATTCCGTTTGATGACCCGTCTGGGGATCGGTTGCGAGAGTGGTTGGGGGTGGATCGGGATGTGTTTTATGATCGCGAGACGTTTGCGATTTTGCCGATGGCGTTTTGCTTTCCGGGCTATAACGCCAAGGGCTCGGATTTGCCGCCGCCCAAGGTTTGTGCGGATACTTGGCGGGCGCGGGCGCTGGCTGCGATGGGGCAGATTAAGCTGACGGTACTGGTTGGCGGATATGCTCAGAAATGGCATTTAGGTAAGGTAGGGACTGTCACTGAAACTGTGCAGAACTGGCACAAATGGGGTGCAGATATCATCCCCTTGCCCCATCCCTCTTGGCGCAATACGGGATGGATCAAGAAGAACCTGTGGTTCGAGGCCGAGCTTTTGCCGGTCTTGCGAGCGCGGGTTAATGAGGTTTTGAATGGTTAACGCTCTCGATCAGTTTTGGAACAGCCTTGGGGATGCGCCTGGTGACGCTGCTCTGCGGCGGTATTACCAGGCGATTTTGGCGAGTGATCTCTTGTTGCCCGTTGAAGCAGGCGGAGGCGAGGCGATTACGCCGCATCTGGTTGATTTGGATGGTAAAAATCACGCACTGGCCTTTGATACTGAGGATCGGCTGGCAGCTTTCTTTGAGGATGGTTGTGAGCGGGCGGAGCTGTCAGGGGCAGCGCTTTTGGGGATGCTGAGCGGGGCAGGGCTTGGGCTTGCGCTTAATCCGGGGATGGAGGTTGGGCAGTTTTTCTTGGGGCCAGATGAGGTGGCGATGCTGGCGGAGGCTGGTGGCAAGCCGGGGGAGAAAGTGATTGAATTCAAACGCTTGGGAGATGTGCCATCTGAGGTTTTGACACAAGTGCTTGATGCGGTGGCGACGCTGGCGGGCCGGGCGGAGCGTGCGGTTTTGGCGGCGACGCAGAGCGGTGGACTGGTGGTTGTTGTGATTGAAACGGATCAGGGGATCGCGCCAAATCTGAGCCGCTTGCTGAGCTTGATTGATACGGATGAGCCGCTTGAGTTGGTTCTGATGAGCCGGGATGAGTTTACAAATTCCACGCTTCCTGAAGTCGGATTGGCGCTTGAAATTCCGCAAATTGAAGCCGCGAAACCCATTGGTGCGCCCGGAAGCGATCCAAACAACCCACCCCGCCTAAAAGATTAATTTGCACAAATTCCGCTGGCACAGTTCCGCCACGCATATGTAACGTGCACTGCACAGCACGCGCACAAAGGTTAACGCGCGTGTTCCAAATCAGGAGAAACCCGATGCAATCCCCCATTCCGATGCTGATCAATTCGCTCAATGCGCTGTCACGCGTGCTCAAAACCGGCGAGGCCCATTGCACCGAGAAGGGGATCGATCCGAGTGTTCTGCTGACCGCGCGGCTATTCCCGGACATGCTGAACCTGATCAGCAATGTGCGCATCGCGAGCGACACAGCCAAGGGGGCGGCGGCGCGGCTCACAGGAACTGAGAACCCATCCTTTTCAGATGAGGAGACAAGTTTTGACGATCTGCAGGCGCGGATTGCCAAGACGATTGAGTATCTTGGCACGGTTGATGAGGCTGGTTTTGCAGATGCGGACGCGCGCGAGGTGATCCTTCCGGCGGGGGGGCAAGAGTTCAAATTCACCGGGGCGGCATATCTGATGACCTTTGTGACCCCGAATTTCTATTTCCACGCCACCACGGTTTACAACATCCTGCGCCATAACGGTGTGGAGCTGGGCAAGCGGGATTTTCTGAACGCTTAAGGCTCTAGTAGCCGACCGTTCGATCCACCAGATTGCGCAGTGGCTCGCCGTTTAGATGGCCGCGAATATTGGCGGCGATGGCGGCGGCACCGGTATCCGCGCGCGTGGAGGCTGCGATATGAGGGGTCACAAAGACTGAGCGATGCGCCCAATACGGGTGATCTTTGGGTAGGGGTTCCGTGGCAAACACGTCCAGTGTTGCGTGCGCAATGTGACCAGACTCCAGTGCTGCAATCAGGGCGTCATCGTCGATCAGAGGGCCGCGACCGGGATTGATCAGAGCCGCACCTTTGGGCAGCGCGGCAAGGGTCTTGGTGTTGATCATATGAGTGGTTTGAGCCGTAAGTGGCAGCAAGGTGACGAGGATATCGGTTTGAGCCAACATCTCAGCCATACCGTCATCGCCTGCGTAGCAAGTCATGCCGTCAATGGACTTCAGGCGACGTGACCAGCCTAGCGTTTGAAATCCAACGGATCGGCACATGGCTGCTGCCGATTGACCAAGTGCGCCCACACCGAGAAAACCGATGCGACGGCTTGAAGCCAGGGGCGGGATGATGTCTTCGCGCCATGTGCCGTCTTGAAGATATGTTGGCATCAACAGATGCGTTCGCAGGGCGTGACCCGTCACAAACTCAGCCATGCCCTTTGAAAGGCCGGGCTCAACCATGCGGGCGAGAGGTGCGGTGATGGTTTGATTGGTGACAATGGTTTCAACACCGGCCCAGAGGCTGAGGATGGCTTTGACGTTGGTAAAGGGGGTGAAGTCGTTGATCGGGCCTGAGGGCGAGTAGATGATGTAGTCAAACTGCTCTGGATTGGCCGGATCGCGGGTGAGGGTGACGTTGAGGTCCGCGAGAGCATCGTTGAGCGGTGCTTCAAACTCGGCCCAGTTGTGATCGGGGCCGGCAAATAGGATATTGGTCATGGGATCAGGCTCTATCGGGGTTTGTGGACATGGGCGCTTTGCACAAGGCCGAACGCGCCCAGCAGCACCAGCATCGCAGAGCCGCCATAGGATACAAGTGGCAAAGGCACGCCGACCACAGGGGCGAGCCCCATGACCATCGCCATGTTGACGGCGAAAAAGAAGAAGAAGGTCGCCGCGATGCCGCCTGTCATGAGCGCACCAAAGCGGTTGCGGTTGGTCAGCGCAGAGGCAAAGCAGAAGATGACGATCAGGGCATAGAGGCCCAGGAGTGTGACAGAGCCGATAAAGCCGAATTCCTCGGCTAGTGTGGTGAAGATGAAGTCGGTGTGTTTTTCGGGCAGGAAGTTGAGGCGGCTTTGGGTGCCCTCCATGAAGCCGCGCCCATCCAGCCCGCCAGAGCCGAGCGCGATTTTGGACTGGGTGATGTGGTAGCCCGAGCCGAGCGGGTCGAGGGAGGGGTCGAGGAAGGTCTCGATGCGGCGGTATTGGTAGTCTTTGAGGATTTGCCATTCCGTGCCACGGGTTTGCATGACGGCTGTCACGGTGCCGATGGCGCCTGCGGCGGCGATGCCGAAATACCAGAGCGAGACGCCAGCCATGAACATTACGACCCCGGCCCCTGAGGCGAGCAGGATGGCTGTGCCAAGATCGGGTTGGCGCAACACGAGAAGGACGGGGATCGCGGTCAGGAGCAGGGGGAGCAGTACCCAGAGCGGGTGCGAGGTTTTTTGCGGTTCCAGCCAGTCATAGTAGAGGGCCAGCACCATGACGAGGGCGACTTTCATCACCTCGGAGGGTTGCAGACGGATGAACTTGAGGTCGATCCAGCGCTGCGCACCCATGCCAACCTCGCCTACGAATTCCACCGCGATCAGCAGCAAAAGCGCGCCGATATAGGCAAAAGGAGCCACGCCGCGCCAGAAATTGATATGGATGAGACCGACGATCAGCATCACCGCAATGCCAACACCAAAGCGCATCATTTGCGGGCGCGCCCATGTGTCCAGATTGCCGCCAGCGACCGAGTAGAGCATCAGAAATCCGGCGCAGCTGACCGTGATGATCAACAGGATGATGGCCCAGTTGAGGTGCAGCAATTTGGCGAACCCGCGCGGGATGCCGGCATTTGCGCTGTCCAGAAAGGTCATGCGCGATCCCTTGGGCCGGTGGCCACGGGGTTGTTCGGCTCAGGCTCTTGCTCGCGCAGCTCGCGGATTTCTTCGCGCACACCGGGGGGATAGGCCGCAAGCGGGGCAGGGCCGTCGTAAAGTGCGTGCATCATGATGTCGCGTGCTATGGGTGCCGCGGCTTTGGAGCCGCCGCCGCCATGCTCGACCACGACGCAAATTGCGTATTTTGGGTTCTCATAGGGCGCATAGGCAACAAACAGAGCGTGATCCCGGCGGTTCCACGGCAAATCTTCGTTGCGGGTGACACCTTGGGCGCGCTCAGCGGCAGTGATGTTGCGCACTTGGCTGGTGCCGGTTTTGCCTGCCATGATGTTGGCGTCATCATTGATCCGCGAGCGTCGCGCAGTGCCGCGTTGATCGTTGACGACGGAAAACATGCCGCCGCGCACTGCATTAAGCGAGCCTTGGGAAATGTCGAGCGGTTGGGGCTCTGGCACGGGCAAGGGCTTGCCGTTGCGGGCACGCACAAGGCGCGGCTCGACGGCTTTGCCAGAGGCGATGCGTGCGGTCATCACGGCCAATTGGAGTGGACTGGCGAGCGTAAAACCCTGACCGATGCCAGAATTGAGCGTGTCGCCCACAAGCCACGGCTGACCAAACCGGTCCTCTTTGTAGGACTTTGTGGGGGTTAGGCCCGGGCGCACGGCGGGTACGGGAATGTCATGGCGCACGCCAAGGCCGAGCTTGTTGGCCATGGCCGAAATCTGCTCGATCCCGACGCGCCGGGCTACTTCGTAGTAATAGACATCACATGAGGACCGCAGCGAATTCTTGAGGTTCATCTTGCCATGCCCGCCGCGCCGCCAGCAATGGAAGCGTCGCCTGCCAAGCTGCATATGGCCGGGGCAGTAAACTGTTTCGCCGGGATTGACCTCGCCTGCCTCAAGGGCAGCAAGGGCGACGACCATTTTGAAGGTGGAGCCGGGGGGGTATTCGCCTGAGACCGTTTTGTCATAGAGTGGGCGGAATTCGTTGGTGTTCAAGGCATTGTAATCTTTGACAGAAATGCCAAACACGAATTTGTTGGGATCGAAACTGGGGGCCGATGCAATGGCGCGAATATCGCCTGTTTCGACCTCCATCACCACGGCGGCGGCGGATTGCCCTTCCATCCGTTTTAGCGCAAAGGCCTGCAATTTCTGGTCAATTGTGAGCTGCAAGTCAGAACCGGGTGTGCCATCAACACGGGTCAGCTCGCGCATCACGCGGCCCAATGAATTCACCTCGATTCGGGAGTTTCCAGCCGCGCCGCGAAGGGTCTGCTCGTCATGCTTTTCGATACCGGATTTGCCGATCTGGAACTTCGGGATTTGCAGCAGTGGATCGGGATTTTCGATCTTGGAAAGATCATAATCACTGACCGGGCCAACATAACCAACCGCGTGAGCATAGGTGCTGCCTTGAGGGTAATAGCGCGTCAGGCCCACCTCAGGAATAATTCCTGGCAGGGCGGGTGCGTTGGCGGCAACGCGCGCAATGTCTTCCCAACTCAGATGCTCGGTCACGGCGACGGGTACGAAAGCGGGGCGCTGATTGGCGTCCTTCAAAACCTTCTGAATCCGATCTTCGGAGAGAAAGATGATCTCAGCGAGTTTGCGCAGCACCGCTTCGGTATCGCGGGCCTGTTCGCGCACGATGGTGATCCGGTAGTTCTGGCGATTGATCGCAATGGGCGCGCCGTTGCGATCCGTGATCAAGCCGCGCGCGGGCGGGATCAGACGCAGGTTGATCCGGTTTTCCTCGGCCAACAGGCGAAAGCGGTCCGATTGTTGCACCTGCAATTGACGCATCCGCCACCCCAGCACGCCGACAATGCCAAGCTTTGCCCCAAGCACAAACAGCCCACGCCGGGTCAGGCGCTTGCCCATTTCGGTCACTTTGGCGTCGCCCGGTCTCATCGCACACGCCCCAGCCGGTCAGAGGTTTGGCCCGGTTGTGGGCTGCGCAATTTGAACGCGATGAGCAGGAAACCCGTGACGAACGGGTAGATAATGGCCAGCCCGAGCGTGTAGCGCATCATGTCTGCGAAGGCGGGCGTTTCGCTGAAGGTGAGCAGCAGGACAAAGCTCATGCCCAGTTGTGCAAAGATGAAGAAGATGACGGCAGCGAGCCATTCTAGCAGGAAGGTGTTTTCTTGGAAGAAGCGCGCTTGTTGGCGGAAGGCTTCGGAGGTGAGTACGAGGGCGAGTGCACCGAGACCAATAGGGCGGCCCAAAAAGATGTCACCCATGAGACCTAGCAGTGCGATAAGGCCGACGGTGGTGATGCGGGGTTCGCGGATGACCCAGATTAGGGTGACACAAAAGAGCAAATCGGGGACGAGGAGTGCGTCGGTTTGATGGCCCAGCGGAACAAGTGGGATCAGGATCGCGAGGATGGAGCAGCCGACCCAAGCGCTGCGCCTAAGGGCAAGCGAAAGGGGCGTTTCGGGGGTCATTGGCTGAGTTCCCCGGTCAGGTTGGGTGTTGTGGGGGCGGCTTGTGGGCGGCGTGGGCCGATCAGCTCGGAGGGTGTGTCGACGCCTCTAAGCGGGTTAAAGCGGAGCACGCGCACGAATTCTAGGCGCTGATAATCGGCGGAAAGGCGCAAGCGGAAACGGCCATCGGCGGAACGCTCCACTACGCCGATCAGCAGGTCTGGCGGGAAGATGCCACCATCGCCGGAGGTCACGACCCGGTCTGAGGGCTGAACTTTGTCGGTGAATTCGACGAATTCGAGCGGTGGGCGGTCGCTGTTATCACCGGCGACAATCGTGCGTTGGCCCGAGGGCAGGACGATGGCGGGGATGCGCGAGGAGGCGTCGGTGAGGTAGAGGATGCGGGCGGAGTTTTTGCCAAGGCCCGATACACGCCCTACGAGGCCAAGGCCGTCTAGCGCGGCTGAACCTTCGCGCACACCGTCTTGGCGACCGATATTGACGAGACCGGATTGACGGAAGGGGGAGCCGCTGTCGGTGATGACCTCGCCGGTCACATAGGTGAGGCGTGGTTGCAGGCGTACGTTGTTGAGCGCGCGTAGCCGTGCGTTGCGCTGTTCGAGCTGAAGGGCGGCTTCTTTGAAGTGGCGCAAGCGCTGTAATTCACGGTGAAGCTCTTGATTTTGCTCATAAACACGGGTGTAGGACTGAAAATCGCGCAGCATGCGTGACACCGTGGTCACAGGGCCAAACACCCATTCTATGCCGGGCACAAAACGGTCGACGACGGCCATGCGCATACGCTCCGCACGGGGGCTGTCGATGCGCCAAAACAGGAAAATGCCTAACAGGAAGACGCAGAGAAGCGTGATCAGCAGGCGTCTTGTGACCCGCCACAGATTGACCTGACTGTCTCGGCCAGTTGCCACGCTTCACTCCTCGTAAGGGTCAGTTCCCGAAATCTATAACATGCATCAGCTGTTTTTCGTATTCCAAAGATTTGCCTGTGCCCAGAGCCACGCAATTGAGCGTTTCATCGGCAATGGAAATCGCGAGGCCAGTTTGCTCGCGCAAGGCAAGATCCAGATCACCCAGCAGCGCACCGCCGCCTGTGAGCATGACGCCGCGATCTACGATATCAGCCGCCAGATCAGGTGGGGTGCTTTCGAGGGCCTGCATCACCGCTTCGCAGATTTGTTGCACGGGCTCAGCCAGCGCTTCTGCGACTTGCGCTTGGGTTACTTCAGTTACCTTTGGCACACCGTTGAGCAAATCGCGGCCACGAATTTCCATGGCTTGACCCCGGCCATCATCGGGCATGCGCGCCGTTCCTATGGAGGTTTTGATGCGCTCCGCCGTACTTTCGCCCACGAGCAAGTTATGTTGGCGGCGCAGGTATGAAATAATCGCCTCATCCATGCGGTCGCCACCGACGCGCACAGAGCGGGCGTAAACGATATCGCCAAGGGACAGGACTGCAACCTCAGTCGTGCCGCCGCCTATATCCACAACCATGGAGCCGGTTGGATCGGTGATCGGCATGCCAGCCCCAATCGCGGCTGCAATCGGCTCGGCAATGAGGCCAGCTTTGCGCGCACCAGCAGAAAGCACACTCTCGCGGATCGCACGTTTTTCAACAGGGGTGGCACCGTGGGGCACGCAAACGATGACTTTCGGCTTGGCCCAATTGCCGCGCTTATGCACCTTGCGGATGAAATATTTGATCATCTCCTCGGCCACATCGAAATCGGCAATAACACCATCGCGCATCGGGCGGATCGCCTCGATCGAGCCGGGTGTGCGCCCCAGCATCAGCTTGGCATCCTCGCCAACGGCCAGAACTTCTTTTTTGCCGTTCTTGTGCTGATACGCCACGACGGAAGGCTCATTGAGAACCACGCCCTTACCCTTAACGTACACAAGCGTGTTCGCCGTACCCAAATCAATCGCCATATCGGCGGAAAAGATGCCTGTTAATGCACCAAGCATGGTTGTCTGCCCTCGTTGGCCGTGCGCTTTTCGCGTTCACAGCTGCTTCATCCCTCGACGACCTTATACTCTTGAGCTGCGGTTGCCGTAAAGGGGGGTATAATGTTCGAAAAGGGCAATTTTGTGACTTATACAAATCGAACATTTTTGGTCGTCAAATTCAGAGCATAATTGCACAAATCGAACCCAAATTGCGAATTCTTGGGCTTTTGGGTCACAAGGACCGCCATTTTCTGGAACTTCCAATGAGGAGGGGTAGGGTGCGTGATTTCACGCACCGCTATGAATTAGGCGGAGGCCGGAAGCTCCGCTGGTGCGGATTTCATGCGCCGCACGATCAGTTTATTGACCCCATTCACATAGGCCTTGGCCGATGCAAGGACGGTGTCGAGGTCGGAGGCTTGACCGGTGGTGATCTTGCCGTCTTCTTCAAGCCGAATGGTAACATTCGCCAACGCATCCGTGCCCTCAGTCACGGCGGACACTTGATAAGAGCGCATCCGCGCGTCGTTTTCCGTCAGCTTGTTAATCGCGATAAACACCGCATCAATCGCGCCGTCACCCGTTGCGGATGTGGAAACATCCTGACCGTCGATGGTGAGGGTTAGCTCAGCAAAGCCGTCGCTGCCGATCTCTGACACGACTTTCAAGGATTTGACTTGAATATGGTCATGTGCGGCTTCGCTTTCGCTTTCAGTCATCAACGCGATCAGATCGTCGTCAAAAACCTCTTTCTTCTTGTCGGCGATTTCCTTGAAGCGCACAAACACGTCCTTGAGCTGGTTGTCGCCCAGATCGTAGCCCAAATCCTTGAGCTTGGCGCGCAGCGCGGCCCGACCCGAATGCTTGCCCATCACCAGCGAGGTTTCAGAGAGGCCCACATCTTCGGGGCGCATAATCTCGAAGGTCTCGGCGTTTTTGAGCATGCCGTCCTGATGGATGCCGCTTTCATGGGCGAAGGCGTTCTTGCCAACGATTGCCTTGTTGAACTGCACTGCAAAGCCGGAAACGGACGCCACACGGCGCGAGATTGCCATGATTTTTTGGGTCTCAACACCGGTTTGGAAGGGCATGATGTCATTGCGCACTTTGAGCGCCATCACCACTTCTTCAAGTGCGGTGTTGCCCGCGCGCTCGCCTAGACCGTTGATCGTACACTCAATCTGGCGCGCCCCGGCCTCAACCGCCGCTAGGCTGTTGGCAGTCGCCATGCCAAGGTCGTTGTGGCAGTGGGTGGCCCATGTGATTTCATCAGCACCCGGCACATCGGCCAGAAGCATCGCGATGATCTCGGCACTTTCGCGAGGGGCTGTGTAGCCGACTGTATCTGGGATGTTGATCGTGGTGGCCCCGGCCTTGATCGCGATTTCGCACACCCGGCGCAGATAGTCAGGCTCTGTGCGCGTGGCGTCCATTGGCGACCATTGCACATTGTCGCATAGATTGCGGGCATGGGCGACGGTCTCGTGGATT
>CAZQMR010000074.1:0-13625 GCA_964594465.1 uncultured Rhodobacterales bacterium | reverse complement strand
GTGATCGACGCCTATTTCGGAGGCGAGGTCGTATGAGTGTTTTGTCGCTGAACAATCTCCATGCGGGCTATGGCCAGACTGAGATTTTGCACGATCTGTCGATGCATGTGGATGCCAATGAGATCGTCGCGGTGATTGGCCCCAATGGCGCTGGCAAGTCCACCGCGATCAAGTCCGTCCTTGGCCTGCTCAATATCAACTCCGGCACGGTGGAGCTGAATGGTGAGAACATCACCGACACCCCCGCCGCCCAAGTCGTGCGCCACGGGATCAGCTATGTGCCGCAAACGCAGAATGTTTTTGTGAACCTGAGCGTGCAGGAAAACCTAGAAATGGGTGCTTGGACCCGGCCCGAAGGGGTCGAGGAGCGGCTTGAAGAGATGTATGTGCTGTTTCCTGATCTGCGCGAGAAGCGGAGCCAGGCGGCAGGCTCGCTATCGGGCGGGCAGCGGCAGATGGTTGCGATGGCCAAGGCGCTGATGGTAGATGCCAAAATTCTGCTGCTTGATGAGCCAACCGCGGGCCTTTCGCCAAAATATCGCGGCGAGATTTTCGCGACGATCCAGAAGATCAAATCAACCGGCGTGCCCATCCTGATCGTAGAGCAAAACGCCAAGCAAGCGCTCGGCGTTTCCGATCGCGGCTATGTGCTGGTGGACGGTGCCAATCGCCACACTGGCACGGGCGCGGAACTGCTGGCGGATCGCGAGATTGCCCGCATGTTCCTTGGCGGAGGGCACTGATATGTGGGCATCCTTCGGCTTTGAATTCGTCAATTTCTACCTGATCCCCGGCCTCGTGCTCGGCTGTATCTACGCGCTTGGCGCCATCGGCATCACCCTGACCTTCGGCATCCTGCGCTTCGCTAATTTCGCCCATGGCGAGGTGATGATGACCGGCAGCTACCTCACTTGGACGGTTATGGCGATCTGCACAGCGCTGTTCGGCATCACGCTGCATCCCCTGCTCGCGGCCATCCCGGCCACCGTGGTCGTGATCTACCTGTTCCTTTGGACCGACAAGTTCTTCTACAAACCCTTCCGCAAGGCAGACACGATCAAGGTCGTGATGGCCAGTTTTGGCATGATGCTGATCATCCGCTCGCTTGTGCAGGTGGTTTGGGGGCCAAATCAGCTGACCTTTGTGCGTGGAATTGCCAAACCGAACAAAGACTTGCAGGAATTTACCGGCAGCTTTGACATGATGCTGTTGATCCCCAACAAGCATCTCTGGATTTTTGCGGGCACGATCCTGTTTGTCGTCGTTCTCAGCTACATCCTGAACCGCACCCGCATCGGCAAGGCCATGCGCGCCGTCTCTGACAGCCCGGATCTGGCCCATGTGACCGGCATTGACGTGGATCAAGTGATCCGCGCCACATGGATCGTGGGCGGCGTTTGCGCCATGGCCGCAGGTGTGTTTCTTGCGATGGACATCCAGATGCTTGAGACCACGATGGGCTTTCGCATGTTGCTGCCCATGTTTGCAGCGGCCATTTTAGGCGGCATCGGCAAGCCATATGGCGCCGTAGCGGGTGGCTTAATCATCGGTCTTGCCGAAGAGCTTTCAGCCTATCCATGGATCGGCACCACACCGCTTCTGTCGCCAGGATACAAAACCGGCGTGGCCTTTGCGATCATGGTCGTGATGCTGATCGTGCGCCCCAGCGGCCTCTTCAAAGGGAGGAGCTTCTGATGGAAGCCTATCTCGGATACTTCCTCTACTTCCTATCCCTGCTCACCGTGGGCGGCATCTACGCGATCTTTGCCCTTGGGCTGAACGTGCAGTGGGGCTTTGCGGGCCTGTTCAACGTCGGCATCGTCGGCTTTGCGGCTGTTGGCGCTTACACCTATGCCCTGCTGACCACCGCTGAAAGCACGTTCCACCTCGGCGGTTTCGGCCTGCCCCTGCCCTTTGGGATGTTCATGGGGATGCTCGCCTCGGCCATTGTCGCGGGGATCATAGGGCTTATTTGTATCAGGCTCAGGTCAGATTACCTCGCCATTGCCACCATCGGCATCGCGGAAATCATCAAGCTGATCCTCAAGAACGAGACGGACATTACCAACGGCCCACGCGGCATCAACAAAATCCCGCGCACATGGGAGCATTTCTCGGAAGAACGCTTCTATTCAAGCTGGCCCATGAGCTGGTTCAACACCCCCGAAGGCTGGGCTGCGTTCTTTGACGGCTTGCCCAATTGGTGGTGGCAGCCCTGCTTTGCCGCGACCATTCTGGCGTTCATGTATATCATCTACCGCATGCTGGAACGCGCGCGTCTCTCGCCATGGGGCCGCATGATGACCGCCATTCGCGAGAATGAACCGGCCGCACGTGCTGCTGGCAAAAACGTCACCGCCCGCCGGGTCGAGGCCTTCGTCATCGGGGCCGCGATCATGGGCTTTGCCGGTGCGCTTTTCGCCCAGCATCTGCGCTTGATCGAGCCCACGAATACCTTTGACCCCGCCAAAGTCACCTTCCTTGTCTGGGTCATGCTGATCCTTGGTGGCTCTGGCAACAACCGGGGTGCCATGCTCGGCGCCTTCCTGATCTGGACCATCTGGTCCGCGAGCGAGCTGGTCATCACAGGCGCCATTGATGCTATCGGATATATGTTCCAAACTATCGATACCAGCGTGCTGACAACACGCGCCGGATTCCTGCGCATGATGCTGATCGGCATCCTGATGCAAGTGATCCTACAGAGATATCCCGGTGGGATACTGCCAGAGGTGAGACCCGCATCACCAAAGGCGAAAGAAAAATAGCGGAGGTAAGGGAGAATAACCTCATGAAGAACACACTTATTGCAACCACTGCAATGCTGCTGGCCAGCACTGCGTCTTATGCTGATGTAAATGTCGGCAACCCAATGGCGATGACTGGCCCGATCCCGGATCTGGTAGCACCCATGGCCAAAGCGGTTGATCTCGCCGCCAAGCACATCAACGAGCAGGGCGGCATGTTTGCGGCAGGCGAAAAGTACAACATCATCCGCGCAGACAGCGCCTGTGATCCAACGGCTGCCGTTGACGCTGTAACCAAGCTGATCAACGTCAACTCTGTCTCCGGCCTGCTTGGCCCTGTCTGCTCTGGCGCGACCATTGCGCAGGCTGAATCTGTGTCCATGCCTGCTGGCGTTGTGACACTGTCCGTCTCCGCGTCATCCCCTGCGATTTCCACAATGGAAACCGGCACTGACCTCGTGTTCCGCACCGCCGCCTCTGATGCTTATCAAGGCGTGGCGCTGGCGGATCTCGCGATTGCAAATGGCATCAAAGACATGGCGATTTCTTACGCCAACGATGACTATAACGCAGCCATCGCTGCGGTTTTCGCTGAGGCCTATACGGCTGCAGGCGGCACAGTCACTGCAAATGAAGCACATGAGCCTAACAAAGCGTCCTACCGCTCTGAAGTTGCCACGCTCGGTGCGACATCAGACAACCTCGCACTCTTTGCCTATTACGGCTCTGGCGGCATCACGCTGATGCGCAACGCGCTGGAAACTGGGGCCTTTGATACGTTCATCGGCGCTGACGGCATGCTTTCTGACGAAGTGGTCGAGCAGATTGGTGCCGAGAACATGGGCAACGTGACCTTCACAACATCTGCCTCTGACAGCTCCACGCCTGCTTTCGCAGCTTGGAAAACAGCGGCTGATGCAGGCGACGTGCCAGCATCTGATCCCTTCGTGCCAAACGCCTATGACGCGACTTTCCTGATGGCGCTGGCTATCGAGAAAGCCGGATCAGGCGATCGTGCTGGCATCGCCGCAGCGCTGCGTTCCGTGGCAAACGCACCGGGTGAAGTGATCTATCCCGGCGAATGGGCCAAAGCCAAAGCGATCCTCGCAAGCGGTGGCGACATCAACTACGAGGGTGCCGCTGGCAACCAGGACTTCGATGCCAATGGCGACGTGGCGGGTCTGTTCTCCAAGTCAACCGTTGTGGACGGCGCTTGGAAAGCTGAGCTGATCAAGTAAGCACTTCGCTGATTTGAATTTGGAAATGCCGGGGAGCGATCTCCGGCATTTTTCTATACTAACGGATGTTTGAGCGCCCCGCCTAAAAACATGCACAGCTTACGCGCTGCCGCTCCCTTTGGTCGGACGCAAAAAGTGATACTGGATGCTTCAAAATAAGGGTGAGACGCTTTGGGCCCCCAAAACGGAACCGGCACCACAGTCAATTGGACTGCAGTGCCGCAACTTGAGCTCTCTGAAGACGGAATGTCTCAGACAGTTCGGTCCTTAGAAGAGTGGATATGCACCTTCGTCTTCAGCTGGACCATACATGTTGATTTCCATGCCACATGCGATTTCGCGCAAAACTGGTTTTGACCATGCCATTTGATATTCCTCCATAAGCTTATGCATAGAGTAGAGAGATTAAGTCCTGCCAGTGCAATTCTTTTGTTCTAAGAGAAACCTAAGAGCGCACCAGTTGTGCGGTGCCGCATCTACAGCCGTGTCAGCATGAAGCCCTTGTTTCGTATGGTTTTTATCTCAACACCAAAACTCTGGGCTGGGGCCAATTTCTTTCTTAAATATCCGACATAAACATCCACTACATTCTGCGAACTATGTGGCGTCGTGCTCCACAGAGAATCAAACAGGTCCCAGCGCGACACGACGCTATCGATTTGATCCGTCAAAAATTCCAGCAGTTGGAACTCGCGTTCGGTCAAAACGATCTCTAAAGAGCCTCGTGAAACCACTCTGGAGTCCGCGTCCATCGTAAACGGCACTGTCGATTGAGCATTGGCGCGGTGGACCTGCACTTGCAAACGCGCGAGCAGCTCATCAAAGGAGAAGGGTTTGACGATATAGTCATCCGCACCTGCCTCGATCCCCCGTGCCCGATCCTCTACGTCAGCCAGCGCGCTGAGCATCAGGATCGGCTTGCTGATCCCTTCGCTGCGCGCTGCGGTCACAAGGTTTAGCCCGCTGTCTTTGCCGATCATCACATCAAGGATTCCAGCGGTGATCTCAGGCTCACGTAGCGCTTCCAAAGCAGGGCCAACCTTGTCCGTATGGTGGGTTTGATAACCGCAACTTTCCAGACCGCGGCACAATGCAGAGGCGATGTCAGGGTCGTCTTCTACGATCAGGATTTTAACGTCGTTTTCAGTCATTTTGACAGTCTAGCAACTCACTGGCGGTAGTGTAAGTAAAACCAAAGTCCCAATCGACATTGCAGGGCGGTTTGGCTTTTGGCGCAATCTGCCGAGCTTAGCATTCTGGTACAGCTTGGCTGGCCTTTTGGATGCACAAGACGTGTGTCGCATCGGATGCAAGAGCGGCGCTGGTTAAAGCTTGGTCATTTTTTGCTGAGCGCTTTATTCACATTTACCCATCATGGATTACTCCACCGCAGGTCTTTGTTTTTGTGCTATTTTTCGAGATCCACCTTGGCAATTAGGACAAAAAATTATGCTCGCTTGAATTGAGAAATTCTTAGGGAACCGCTCTGATCGTCTGATTTGGTTAACCTATTTTAAAGCATATCGATTCTATCAAATTGGCACCAAACGATCCCATTTTAATCAAATCGTGAGAGCAACGCTGATGGCTGAAGTTCGCAGGAAAGATCAATGGCTGGAAGGAGGCAAGCTGACATGACCCTACCCGCAGTGCCATACGTTCGAAACGAGGGACCACCCATGCCAGTGTTCCCCAACAGCCTAACCCGCTTTTATGGCGATTTGTCGCCTGCTTACGGCGCGGTGCGCAATGTGGTCAGCAGCTCTGGCAAGCGCATTGCAGCGTGGAAACTGGGTGGTACAACCCATAGCACGCAGGCGTTGTTTAATGTTGATCAGCTCTATTTTGGCCCGCTTTATTCCCAGGAACTTTACGGCCATGGCGACCGCGTGGACCTTACACTGGCGGAATCAAAAGTAGAGATTGAACTGGCCGCACGCATCAGCCCCTCCTGCGATGGCGCAGACGCGTGGTGCCTCTGCGCCGAACTGCCCTCCTCGCCCATTGCTGATATGCCAAGTGCCGGGGCCTCAGCGCTGGTATCTGATCGCTGTGCGGCTGGTGCGCTGGTGCTCGGGCCCCAAACCAACACATCTTACGCCAACGGATTGGCCAGTGCAGATGCACTCGAGCTGCGTGTGAACGGCACTCCAATGGCAACCGGGGGCCTGTCCGCGCTAACCGCTCTGCCCCATGCAATTGTGCGCGATTTTCTGCAACTTGCGCCTACACACGGGTTTTATCCACAACCGGGCCAATGGATCGCAACTGGCGGCCTCACCCCTTGTGTTGAGGTGCCACGTGACGCCCATATCGATGTGCTGGCCAATAACAAGCAGGCGCTGTCCTTCGGTTTGTCACTGAAGGTGCCGTCATGAGACGTGCACTGGTCTCCGAGCTTGGCCGAATGGCCACAGTGCTGCGCGGGATCCGTCCGAGCGCGATTACAGTGAAAGGCGCCCAAGATTATGTGACGGATATTGACCATGAGGTTGATCGCCAACTCACCCATGTTTTAGGCGAGCTCACATCAGGTGTCCCCGTCCACTCCGAAGAGCGCGAGTTGACGGACCTTGGCGATACGTACTGGCTGATTGATCCCATTGATGGGACCAGCAATTTCATTCACGGGCTTGAAAACGTCGCGATTTGTGCAGCTTTGGTACAGGACGGTGTTTCCAAAATCGCGGCGGTTTGTGAGCTCTACTCGGGACGTGTATATTCAGCCGAGCGCGGGAAAGGTGCGTTTGAAAATGAAACCCAAATCCAGTTGAGCGAACCACCTGCGGATTTGATTGCCCTCTCCTCTGGGGCGCTCGACAAAATGATGGGGTCTGATCCGGTCTTGTATCACGAACTGCGCGAGATGGGCCGCGTGCGCAATCTTGGCTCACAAGCGTTGCATATTTGCGGTGTCGCGCGGGGAACCTTTGCACTTGCCATGTCGCAAGAGGCCCGCCTTTGGGATGATCTTGCGGGCAGGCTCATTGCGGTAGAAGCTGGCGCAATTGCCTATAGCGCGCCTTTGGGAACCGCACCTGATGCTCCCCAACGCAGCCTCTTTTTGCACCCCAAACTCGCCGACAAAGCCCCATCGCTGTGCCAAGCGTTTTGGGAAGAACCCAACAGAGGCAAAGCCGCATAAAGACTGAACTCAAAGCACTTAACGACAGCAAAACCGCGCCATGTCAGGGGGCGCATTCTTTACCCCCGATTAACACTTGGGGGACGTGCTGTGCAGTACACGCGACATATGCGTGCCGGAACTGTGCGGGGGCGTTTGGGTGTTAAGTGTCTGTAATTAAACGCGCTTTGTGACCTCAACACGTGTGCTGTAGGATGCCTGCCCTACCGAAAACGCAAACGCATCCAACGCCCCATCCGGGACAACGGAGCGCCCGGACGTCAGCGCGTTTAACCCCGGCCAGCCATCTCGCATCCACACCGTTCCCGCCGGGATGCGCGCCATTACTTTAGCTGTTGCATCGAAGCGTCCTAAATCATTGCGCATTTCGATCTCATCATCGCTCTTTATGCCCCGCGCCTGAGCATCCTGAGTTGAAATCCAAAGCTCCGGTCGCACCTCTCGCTTGGCAAGCGTCGGCAACGCCCGCGCATGGTCATAAAACGAATGAAAATGCGCAAATGTGCGTCCATGCGCGAAAGATAGTGGAAAATCAGCGTCTTGCAGGGTGGTCTCGCCGGCCTCTGGCAGCCCAGAAAGACCAAGCTCAACCGCCTTTTGCGAAAAGAATTCAATTTTGCCCGATGGTGTATGAAATCTATAATCCGGATAGGCCACAGCTGAGATATTCAACGCGGCCATCCCCCCATTTTTCCGAAGATCGCTCACGCACGCATGACCGGTAGCTGGATGATCCAGAACCGCGTCAATAGCAGCTTCCTGATCATCCCAAGGATAAACATCATTCACATCCAACCGTGCCGCAAGCCCTTGATAAAGCTTGAAAACAGGTCGCACGTCCCCAGCAGGCGGAAGCGCCTTGTCGCATAAATACACATGCGTATTGGTGGCTTTTACACCAAGCTCCTCCAGCCAAATCGTGCCCGGCAAAATGATATCAGCCACGTCCCGTGTCGTCTGGTTGGCAAAAATATCATAAACAACAACCAGCTCAGCCTTGCCCAATGCAGCCCGCATCCGATTGGTTTGCGCAAAGGAGGACAGGATGTTCGAGCCAATTGAGAGCATCACTTTGACAGCACCCGTTTCAAGCCCCTCGACTATCGCCTCCATCTGATTGGGAATATATCTGCCCGGTCGCCGCTTGTCGGTCGCCGAAATATCGCCAAAACCCGCTCCATGGGACCGCGCGCCATGTCTGGGGCCAATCCCCCCGCCTGCTTTGCCATAGTTTCCAGTGAGCGCTGGCAGGCAAGAAATCGCGCGCGCGCCCTGCCACGTGTTCCCGGTTTTATGCATGGAAGAGCCGCCGATAATGATCATGGCCGGCTCGGTTCGTGCGTAATCGCGTGCAAATTCAACAACTTGATCCGCGGTCAGGCCAGTTTTCTGCGCCGCCCAACTTGGCGTGAATTGAGGGACATGCGCCTCTAATTCCGCAAACCCTACTGTGTGGTCCCGCACAAAATCGCGATCCCAAAGACCTTCCTTGAGGATCACATGCATCATCCCAAGGGCCAAGGCTGCATCAGAACCCGGACGCACAAGCAGCACATCATCGGCCAAAGCGCTCGCTTCGGTACGCCGCACATCCACGACCACGACCCGCGCGCCGCGCTGTTTTGCAGCCTCAACATGTCGAAAACTGTTGGCTTGGGACACCGTGTTCGCCCCCCAAAGCACAATCAATTCGGAATGTGCCCCCATGTCTTCTTTGGTGGAGGTTTCGAGCGCACCGGTCAGACCGAGGCCAAAACCACCCAGCCCCCAACAGACCATGGCTGGGTTCCAATGCTGACAGCCGTAAAGATTCGCGAAACGCTCCATCTGGGCGCGTTTCACCCCAGTGCCATAGTCGTTGACCGCATTGCCGTGGCCCTGCCACATGCCAACAGCCTCGCGGCCAACGGTTCTCATTTTGGTCGCAATAATATCAAGGACTTCGTCCCAACTCGCCCGCCGCCAATCATCCGTGCCGCGGGCTACGCGGATTAAAGGCGTGTCCAATCGTTTAGAATTCCCAACAATTTCATGGGCTGCATTTCCCCGCATACACAAAAAACCGCGACTGTCAGGATTGCCCTCATCGCCTTCGATTTTGCGCAAGGTCCCGTCACTAACAGATACCTTCATGCCACAGAGCGTTGGGTGGCAATTCATCGGGCACATGGTATTGACGGTTTTGGTCATGTGATGGCTCCGGCCTATTGCACTGATTTTATTGCAGGATATGCCTGTTTATACTGCATATAGGCGGCTTCAAATGCATCCCGAAGGGCTGGATCCGGCTCAACAACCTCCTCAATCTCAGGGGGTGTCATGATGTCTTCAACATCATCTCCGCTTGCCGCTGCAAGGCCAAGGCGCGCCGCGCCCAAAGCCGCACCAAACTCGCTGCCAGCTGGCAAACAAAGCGGTGTGTCGAACACGGTCGCAATCAGGTCCAACCAATAACGCGACGCCGCACCGCCCCCAATTGCAAAGAGCTGATCCATCTGCGCCCCTGTCGCTGCGAGCGCGTCATAGCTTTCTCGCAAGCCAAAGGTTACCCCTTCTAAGACTGCGCGGGTCAGGTCATCGCGGTCGGTCTCGGTTCCAAGACCCGTAAAGGCACCGCGAATATCGGCATCATTATGAGGCGTACGCTCGCCAGAAAGATAAGGTAGAAAACGCACCCTTCCAGGTGCGCGCGGGGTGTCCCCAAGGCTCTTTGTGAGATCAGCTGGATTGGTTCCAGAAATTCGCGCCAGCCAATTGAGATTATCTGTCGCGGACAGCATCACACCCATTTGATACCATCGATCAGGAACTGCATGGCAAAATGTGTGCACAGCCGTTGCCGGAGCGGGGTGATACCCATCCCGCGCAGCCAATAGCACGCCAGATGTTCCAAGCGAAACAAAGGCTTGGCCTTGATTGAGCGCACCGATCCCGCAGGCGGCAGCGGCATTGTCACCGGCGCCACCAGCGACAACCACGTCACCCTTAAGGCCCCAAGCTCTGCGCAAATCTGAGCGCAGACTGCCAGCCTTCTGCGAGCCTTCAACAAGGCTTGGCATTTGGCCCATGCTCATTTGACCCGCATCCAGCAGCGGCGCTGACCAGTTGCGTTCAGCAACATCCAGCCAGGACGTGCCCGCGCTGTCAGACATGTCTGCAACATAGGCACCCGTAAGGTAATAGTTCAAATAGGCGGCTGGCAGCAGAACCTTTGCAATTTTTGCAAAGATTTCCGGCTCGTGGTTTTTCACCCAAGTGAGCTTTGGTGCTGTAAAGCCGGGAAAAACGATATTGCCGGAGAGGTCACGAACTCCGTCAACAGCATCAAGCTCGGCAGCCTCCACATGAGAGCGGGTGTCATTCCACAAAATGCAAGGGCGCAGCACATCGCCGGTCTCATCAAGAAGGGTTGCACCATGCATGTGACCGGCCACACCGATACCCGCAAGGGTTTGAAACTCTTGGCATTTCTCGCGCAACTCCTCAATCGCCGCGTCAAGTGCGGCAATCCAATCTGCGGGGTTTTGCTCTGACCAGCCGGGGTGCGGATTTGAAACCGCATAATGATGTTCGCTGGCGCCAATCGGACGACCAGCGTCATCCACAAGCAAAGCCCGCAGGCCCGATGTCCCAAGATCGATACCAAGATAACTCACTGAATTCCTCCCGCAGATGTGCCACGTTTTCAAAGAGTAATCTGCGCGAGGCCCGAACTTCCAGTCCCAACTGGGATTTGAGCCATTGCTTCGCGCCACCTTGCGGCAGTAAGCAGGGTGGCTTGCAGTATCGGAGACGACCATGAGCCAGAGCCGTGACCTTACCAAAGGATCCATCGCCGGACATTTCCGGGCATTGGCGATTCCAAGCGCGATCGGGATGATTTTCACAACGCTATATAATGTCGTCGACGTCTATTTTGCTGGCATGATTTCGACAGATGCCCAAGCTGGGCTGGCAATTTCGTTTCAGGTTTTTTTCCTGCTGATTGTTGTCGGATTTGGGCTGGGCACAGCGATGTCAGCGTTGGTTGGAAATGCCCTTGGCGAAGGCGATGATACAGCGGCACATCGCATTGCGGCGCAAGGGATCAGTTTTGGCATCGCCGCGTCATTGGTTGTCATGGGTCTGGGCTATCTTTTTGCGCCTCAAATGCTTTCGATCATCTCAGAGCCTGGCGGCTACCGAGATGCGGGCGCAAGCTACCTCAACGTGCTCATGCTGGCCGCGATTTCGTTTATTCTGACATTTGGTGCAAATGGCATCTTAGTCGCGCGCGGCGACACGGTCTCGCTTCAATGGGGTCAGATTGCGGCGTTTTTCGCCAATCTTGTGCTCAACCCATTGTTTATATTTGGCATTCCGGGATTGGTTGATGGCATTGGCTTTAATGGCATCGCCCTTTCAACCCTTGTCAGCCAAACCGGTGTGCTGATTTGGATCCTGTACCGCGTTGCATCAGCAGAGGCACTCAGCTTTGCCGAAATGGCTCCCAGTTTCACAAGTTGGCGTGAAATCATCGCGCAAGCGGCCCCAGCCAGCTTTACAATGATGGTGATGATGCTGTCGGGCTTTGTTGTGCAGTATTTCCTCAAAGGTTTTGGTGGTGCGGCAATGGCGTCTTATGGCGTTGCGTTGCGAATTGAACAACTGCTGCTGTTGCCTGCCTTTGGACTGACCAATGCGCTTTTGCCAATCGCGGCGCGCAATTTTGGCGCCAAGGATTATGACCGCGTGCGCGAGGCCGCATGGTTTTGTTTCAAGGCAGGTGCGGCCCTTATGTTGGGCGCGTCGGTGCTTTTGTGGATAGCGGCACCAACGGCCATGCGGGTTTTCACCGACGATCCTGAGGTCGTGCGGATCGGTGCAGAATACCTGCGGGTCGATGGGTTTTTGTTGCCGATATATGTCGTGCTCTTTGGCATCAACGCGCTGCTTCAAGCCCTGAAAAAGCCAGTCTGGACCCTCTGGATCAGCATTTACCGCCAAGGTTTCGGCGTCGCGTTTTTCGGGTATATCTGTGTCGTTTGGCTCGGCTTGGGCACATTGGGGGTCTGGCTGGGGATCGGAATGTCGGTGGTCACAGGGTTTGTGCTTTCAGCATTTGTCGCTGAAAAAGTCGCGCAGCAAACAATGGGCGGATTGCTACGGCGTGCCTAAGGTCCTGTCGTGCTCGTGAGGGCCATGGCCGCTTTTGAACTATCATCCCACGCCTAAAAGTTGAAAGCTACGCGGAAAATATCCCTAAGTTTAAAGTTTTATCGAATTGGCGTATTTTCATTTCGAAAATCCCGAGTTAAGCGCTGACGGATACGGGGACCACTGCCCTCAATAACGAGTGGGTATTTTACCCACCCGTGACCGAGGGCAAAAAAAACAGCAACAAAAGTTTAACATTCTAGTAGAAACCCAAAGACAACAAACTACTCTCCAATCATGAACGATGAACCAAACCCCTCCCGATCGGACGCGATTATTCGTGTTCTCAAGGGCCTGTTGCGGCCCTTGGTCCGTGCGCTGATCGCGCAAGGGGTTACGGCGCCCGTGTTTTATCGTTTGGTTAAGCAGGCTTACGTGGATGTGGCGGAATCGGAATTGGATGACGGCGTAAACCCTGTAACGGACAGTCGCATTAGTGTGGCAACTGGCGTGCATCGTCGCGATGTCAAAGCCATGCGCACCCAAGATCAAACCGAAGAAGCGGCCACACGCGCAAAAATTTCGACGTTATCGCTGGTTGTTGGCAAATGGTTGGCGACAGATGACTACCTTGATCAAGAGGGAAATCCGGCACCTCTTCGAAGATTCGGAAGCGATGTGCCTTCGTTTGAAAGATTGGTGCAATCTATCAGCCGTGACATCAGACCGCGCAGTGTTCTGGATGAATTAATTCGTCAAAAATTGGCGACCCTTGATGATCTCGATATGGTTACCCTGCGCACCCAGGCCTTTGTTGGCCCTGCGGATCAAGAGCATCGCATTCACTTCTTTTCCAGCAATGTTGGCGACCATTTGGCCGCTGCTGCGGAAAACCTGATGTCCGAAGACCCACCCTTTTTGGAGCGTGCGGTCTTTTATAATAGGCTCACACCAAGTTCCGTTGATGAAATCGAGGAATTGGCGCGAAATCTAGGCAACAACACACTTAGAACCATAAACAAAGAGGCCAATGATCGTCAAAGCAAAGACCTTGGTGACGAAAAAACTATTGAACGGTTTCGCTTTGGGATGTTCTTCTACAGAGAACCTGATTAATCTGTGCGAATATGGCGGTGGTCAAAAGAGCTAGCGAATGGGGAATGTGATGAATAGACGGCACATTTTATTGACCGGAGCGGCATCGGGGCTCCTTTCGGCCTGCGGCATTCATAAAAAAAATCGCGTTCCAATTACGCGTGAACGCAATATCCCAATTGAGGGCGGTATTGGCGGCACAGGTATTGTCGGGTTCTTGGATGAGTTCGGCAGTCTGATTGTGAACAATCACCGCATTCAAAC
>CAZQMR010000073.1:0-13979 GCA_964594465.1 uncultured Rhodobacterales bacterium | reverse complement strand
GACCAGCGCTCTAAAAACTTTCCGGTCGCGACCGTAGATGTCGCCGCGATACTGAACTTTTCCACGCGCATCAACAACGGCTGAGCGATAGGTCAAATGGACTGGCACAGCGGTTTCAAGGTTCACAAAGCGTTCTTTGCCCCGCTCCAGGATTGCCTGGAATGTGCCTTTTGCCTTAGAGCCATATTGCGGTTTAAGAAGCTCATATGCGAATTCAAAAGGTCGTGCGACCCGCACACAACCATGGCTGAACGCGCGCGTGTCGCGACCAAAGAGCTTTTTGGCGGGCGTGTCATGAAGATAAATGGCAAAGCGGTTCGGAAACATGAATTTCACCCGACCAAGCGCATTGCCCCGGTCCGGGGCCTGCTTGATACGGTAAGGGAAATTGTTCTCGGAATACGCAGATAGGTTGATATTCGCAGGATTAACCACGTTTCCAGCTCTGTTCAGCAGCCGCATATTGCGCTTGTTGAGATAGTTGAGATCACGTTTGAGCTTGGGCAGCAGCTCCTTGCTCGCAATGGAAGACGGAACATGCCAGGTCGGATTGATCACCATATGGGTCATATCCTTGGAAAATTCCGGTGTGCGGTGTTCTTTTGACTTCCCGATGACCACGCGGCTTTCAAAGATTGCGCGGCCGTTCTCGACCAACTCCATGGTGAAATCTGCGAGATTCACATTCACATGCCGCTTTCCAAGATCCCGGTTCATCCAGCGCAAACGCTCCATTCCGACCAGCACTTGCGCCAATCGATCAGCGGCATTGGAGTTGATCGCGCTCAAAGTAGCAGGACCAGCGACACCATCCGCATTAAGACCATGCTGCTCCTGAAAGCTGCGCACCGCTTCAACCAGCTTGTCATCATAGCCCGGAGAGGTTCCTAAGCTGCGCCCATTTATTTTTGAAAGGCGCGCGCGCATTGCCGCAACCCGTGGACTGCTTTGCCCCGGACGCAGGGTTTTTCCCGCTGAGATTCTCGGCCCCCAATCGCCATTTCTGACAATCTTTTCAAGGCGCTTACGCTCCTTGCGCAAGGCGGCATACGCTTTGCTTTTGGGCATCAAGGCCTTTTCCAACCGCGTCATCGAGCTGGTCTTACGCGCTGCGTCAAGGATTGATTTTGCTGACCTGACAGTGGGGAAAATGTGAAGCTCGGAATCAATATCACGCGGGCGAAGATACCCAGATCCAAGCGCTCGTCCGAAACTCACCAAAAGACGCGAGGCCGCAATTTCAGCCTTCGCACGATCTTGCACATTTTTGGCGCTTTTCAGTTGAGCAACGACCTTATCAGCGCCATACGCGCTCACAGGCAAACCATGTGCGGCACCTGTGGACACGAGCTTTTCCAGTGATGCGGCCTTGTTCCGATTTTTGAGCCAAATCGGCTTGTAGTTCGACGCCGCGTAATAGTCGCGGATTTCCGCAATCGCCTTGCCGCCACGGTTAAGCTCATTGGCCAGAGCCGTTTCCTGCGCGCCGGCGGCGGTTTGCGCTTGTGAGACAGAGCGGAGTACAGGTGCGTTGCTTGCTGGTGCTACGAAACTGGCAAAAACGGTCAGCGCGACGACTGTCAGACGCAAGTTGTTGCAAAATGAATACATAGTTGCCTCGAAATCACGGAATAACTGGGTTGAGATGAGAGTAGAGCGCGGCCCCTTCGAAGGCCAGAAACGAATACGATTTTCGGCGACTTTTTGCCAACGCGTGAGATATTGGACGCGCTTATAGTGAACAAATCATGACCTCACCCTACAAAGATGCCCAGGGGGTGCCTGGAGGCATCAAGGGACGGCCTAAAAACCGAGTTAAAACTGACACTTGGCGAGAGAATCATTCTCGTGTTATAGGGTTAATCGGTTGAGGGCAAAAAAGTGAAATCGGCTATAAGCCGGTTCAAAAGATAGGGACAGGCAGGTTCTATGAATAATCCTCGAGGTTTTATCTCGCGTCGCGGCCTTTTGGGCGCATTCGCTGGGATTTCCACAATAAGTGCGGCACCATCATTCGCTGGTACGTCTTTTTTCAACCGTGGAGCAGGAGATGTCCGTCGCATTAGCATGCGATCTGGACGCACTGGTGAAACGGTCAATATGATCTACTGGGTTGAAGGCGAGTACATTCGCGAAGCTCTGGCTGAGGTAAATTGGTTCATGCGCGATTGGCGTGAAAACGAGCCGACTGCGATGGATGTACGTACGATTGATATCATTGCCGCGACCCATCGGCTTTTGGAAACATCCGAGCCGTATCACATGGTTTCAGGCTATCGCAGTCCGCGCACCAATGCGATGTTGCGGCGCAAAAGCCGGGGCGTTGCGCGCAATTCTTATCACACTAAGGGAATGGCGGTTGATCTCAAGTTGAGCTCGCGGTCGGTTTCTCAGATGGGGCGAGCGGCAAGAGCTTGTCGGGCTGGGGGTGTTGGGACGTATGGGCGCTCGCAGTTTGTGCATATGGATTGTGGGCCGCTCAGAGAATGGCGCCGCTGACACAGACTTAAGCCTATAATTAAGCCCGGTTTTGCCGGGCTTTTTTGTGTGTGCAGTTCCGGCACGCATATGTCACGTGCAGTGCACTGCACGGGCTTGAAGTGTTACTTTTTTCCTAAATTTGGGTGGAAGTGTTATTGAAAAATTAAAGTGCCTTCGGCGAGGATATTTTTGGAAAGTAATGCTGGGGTTTGGCGCGCGCCCTTGACGTACGCACTTTATTGGAGCGACCGGCGACCAGCCGGTCTCAATTTCGTAGCTTTAATCATGGGCGAACGGTGCCGTTTCCAGTGACGAGATATTTGAAGCTGGTCAGCTGGGTTGCACCGACGGGACCGCGGGCATGGAGTTTGCCCGTGGCGATGCCGATTTCTGCGCCCATGCCGAACTCGCCGCCATCGGCGAATTGGGTGGAGGCGTTGTGCATGAGGATGGCGCTGTCCAGCTCGTTGAAGAAGCGTTCGACAGGGGCTGGGTCTTGGGCGAGGATGGCGTCTGTGTGGTTGGAGCCGAATTTTGAGATATGGGCGATGGCGTCGTCGATGCCGTCGACGAGTTTGGCGGCGATGATCATGTCTAGGAATTCTTTGCCGAAATCGTCGTCGGTTGCGGGGGTGACGCCTTCGATGTTTGTCAGTTCCCCTGCCCCGCGTACGTCTACGCCTGCCTCAAGCAAGTCTTGGATGATGGGCGCGCCGTTGGCCTCAAAGAAAGCTCGGTCGATGAGCAGGCATTCGGCGGAACCGCAGATGCCGGTGCGGCGGGTTTTGGCGTTCAGCACGACTTTGCGGGCCATATCCACATCAGCGGAGGCGTCGACATAGATGTGGCAGATGCCTTCGAGATGGGCGAAGACAGGCACGCGGGCCTCGGCTTGGACCCGGCCCACGAGGCCTTTGCCACCGCGGGGCACGATCACGTCGATATGTTCGACCATGGAGAGCATTTCGCCTACGGCGGCGCGGTCGCGGGTGGGTACGAGCTGGATGGAGGCGGCGGGCAGGCCTGCTTTGACCACGCCGTCGATCATGGCTGCGTGGATTGCGCCGGACGAGTGGAAGCTTTCAGAGCCGCCGCGCAGGATGGCGGCATTGCCGGATTTGAGGCAGAGGCCGCCTGCATCGGCGGTAACATTGGGACGGCTTTCGTAGATGACGCCGATGACGCCCAGCGGCGTGCGGACGCGCTTGATGTCTAGGCCGCTGGGTTGGGACCATTCCGCGATGACCTCGCCCACGGGATCGGCTTGTTCGGCAACGGCGCGCAGGCCATCGACGATGCCTTGGATGCGGGGTTCATCTAGCAATAGGCGGTCGAGCATGGCCGCCGATAAGCCTTTGTCGCGGCCATAGTCCATATCGAGCGCGTTGGCGGCGAGGATGTCTTCGCGGCGATGCCACACGGCTTCAGCCGCGCCGATGAGAGCAGCGTGTTTGCGCTCGGCGGTTGCGGTGGCCAGCTCGGCAGAGGCGGCGCGGGCGGCTTGCCCGATGGCGGTCATTTCGGCTTTGATATCCATGTCTTTTCCCCGTTTTTCTCAAATTGCCATATCGTCCCGGTGGACCACGACGGCCCGGCCCGGATGGCCAAGTAGTGTTTCGATTTCGCTGGATTGGTGCCCTTTGATCCGAGCGACTTCCGCTGCGTCATAGCCTGAGAGCGCTTGGCAAATCACGGTGCCATCGCTGGTGGTGAGCGACACGGGATCGCCGCGCTCAAAACGGCCTTGCACGTCGCTGATGCCTGCGGGCAGCAGTGAATTGCCGGAGGTGAGCGCCTTGGCAGCACCGGCATCGACGAGGATGCGGCCTTTGGGTTTCATAGCGCGGATCCAGCCTTTGCGGGCGGTGGCGGGATCGGATGTGGCTTGAAAGATTGTCGCGCGTGCGCCGGTTTTGATGGCGGTGATGGGCTGGGTAGTTTCACCTTTGGCCACGATCAGGGCAGCACCTGCAGCGGTGGCGGTGCTGGCTGCCATGACTTTGGTTTTCATGCCCCCTTTGGCACCGGTGGTGCCTGCCCCGCCGGCTGCTGTTTCGATCTCAGGGGTGATTTCGGTGATGAGGGGGATATGTGCCGCTGTTTCGTCGCTGCGGGGGTCGGCGGTGTAGAAACCGTCCACATCTGAGAGCAGGATCACAAGGTCGGCCCCGGCCATCACAGCGACTTGGGCGGCGAGGCGGTCATTGTCGCCAAAGCGGATTTCGTCGGTGGCGACGGTGTCGTTTTCGTTGACGATGGGCACGGTGCCCATGTCGAGCAGGCTTTGCAGCGTGGCGCGGCCATTGAGGTAGCGGCGGCGATCTGTGCTGTCTTCAAGCGTGACGAGGACTTGGGCGGCGGTGAGGCCGTGGGGCGAGAGTGCGTCTTGGTAGGCGCGGGCGAGTTGGATTTGGCCGACGGCGGCGGCGGCTTGGCTGTGTTCTAATGAGATGTCGCCTGCAAGGCCGAGGACTTCGCGGCCCAAGGCGATGGAGCCGGAGGAAACGAGCAGGACTTGGGCGCCGTGTTGGCGCAAAGTCGCGACGTCTTTGGCGAGGCCGTGCAGCCATGCCTCGTTCAGGCCGCCCTCGCTGACAAGGAGCGCGGAGCCGATTTTGATGACGATGCGTTTGGCTTTGCCGAGCAGATCGGCAGCTCTCAGGGTTGCCATGGTTCGTCTTCTGTGGCTTTGGGCGCGCGGTCTTCGTCGATGACGATGCGCAAGGCGCGCAGCACGGTGTCGACGCCTTCGCGCGCGACGCCGGACATCTCGTAGACGCGACCACCGGAGGCTTGTTCGAGCTCGGCGCGTTTTTCGGCGCGCTCTTCTTCGTCCAGTGCGTCGATTTTGTTTAGCACTGTGACGCGCTCTTTGTCGTTGAGGCCTTCGCCGTATTTTTCCAGCTCGCCGATCACGGTTTTGTAGTCTTCGCCCACGGTTTCAGAGGTGCCATCGACGAGATGGAGCAGTACGGCGCAGCGCTCGACATGGCCCAAGAACCGCACGCCGAGGCCGACGCCTTCATGGGCGCCCTCGATGAGGCCCGGGATGTCGGCAGCGACGAATTCGGTGCCGTCAATGCCGACCACGCCCAGATTGGGATGGAGCGTGGTGAAGGGGTAGTCAGCGATTTTGGGGCGGGCGTTGGAGGTGGCCGCGAGGAAGGTTGATTTGCCTGCGTTTGGAAGGCCAAGCAGGCCAACATCGGCGATGAGTTTGAGGCGGAGCCAAATCTCGCGCTCGATCCCTGCAAGGCCGGGATTTGCGCGGCGCGGGGCTCGGTTTGTGGAGGATTTGAAATGGAGGTTGCCAAAGCCGCCATTGCCGCCTTCGGCAATGAGCACGCGCTGGCCGACGCGTACGAGATCGGCGATCACGGTTTCTTGGTCCTCGTCGAGGATTTCGGTGCCAACGGGGACTTTGAGGGTGATGCCCTCACCGTGTTTGCCGGATTTCTGCTGGCCCATGCCGCCCTTGCCGTTTTGGGCGAAGAAATGCTGCTGGTAGCGGTAGTCGATGAGGGTGTTTAAGCCCTCGACTGCCTCTGCAAAGACAGACCCGCCATTGCCCCCGTCCCCGCCATCGGGGCCGCCATATTCCACAAACGCCTCGCGGCGGAACGAGATGCAGCCATTGCCGCCCTTGCCGGAGCGGATGGTGACTTTTGCGAGATCGAGGAATTTCATGGGGTTGCGCTTTCGTTGCTATCGCTGGGCTCTACCTTGCGCGGCGTCCGGGGACAACTGCGCAAGGGGGAGCGTGTAGGCGATGGCGGGCATGTTTGCTTGATTGGCAACAGAGTAGAGCTCTGTGGGGCCGGTTTGGGTGAAGCCTGCTTTGGTGATGACGCGGTGGGAGGCTTGGTTTTGGGTGAAGACGTTGGCCGTTACGGTGGTGAGCTGGGTGCTGGCGGCGTAGGACAGCAGGGTTGTGACGGCTTCTGAGGCGAAGCCGGTTTGCCAGAAGGCGGCGCCGATCCAGTAGCCGATTTCGGCTGTGTGCGCGTCGATGGGGTCGAGCGAGATGAGGCCGATGAGTTGTTCGGTGCCCATTTCTATGGCCCAGACGATTTCGTGGGCGTCTGCTGCTGTGGAGCGCGCGATGAAGCTTTCCGCGTCGCCGGGGGGGAGCGGATGGGGGATGGAGGTGGTCATGCCGGCGACGCGGATGTCGCTTGCATAAAGCGTGATGGGGCCTGCATCCGACGCTTTGAGGGGGCGCAAGCTGAGGCGAGTGCTTTGGAGTGTGGGTTGGGTTTTGGGTGTACAAAGCATGTTATGTGACCACGACAAAGGCGACGCTGAGGACGGTGAGGACGGCAAGGGTGCGCATGAGCCAAGCCTCCGCGGGGGTGCCACCGACAAGGGCTGCGATGCGTTGGCCGCCCCAGCACCAGATGGGGTGCAGGATAACTTGGATCAGCAGGAATAGGGCAGCGATGGTCGCTGTTGCCTCCAGCGTGCTGGTGCCGGGCTCGACGAAGGAGGTGAAGCCTGCGGTGATCATGGCCCATGCTTTGGGGTTGAGGGGGTGAACGAACAGGCCGTTGAGGAAGCCGGGCGGTGTGTCGTTGGCGCTGCCTGCGGCGATGCGGGTGCCTGCGATTTTCCATGCAAGGAACAGGATATAGGCGATGGAGAGCCATTTGAGCGCGAGGAATACGGTTGGGACCGACTCTGCGAGCGACAATAGGCCAAAGCCGATGGGCCAGATGATGATTTGTTTGCCAAGGGCCACGCCTGCCACAAAGGGCAAAGAGCGGCGCAATCCATAGCGTGCGCCGGAGGCCAGAAGAACCATGTTCGCGGGTCCGGGCGTACCGATCTGGCTGGCACCAAAGGCGGCTAAGGCTGCGACGGCGACGCTCATTTTTTCTTCTTTTTCTTGGTGCTGGCTTTCCACGCGGTGCGGGTAAGCTGCATCAGGATGCGATCAAGGGCAAAGCCGAGTGAGATGGATTTTACTTCATCAAAGCCGATTTGGGCGAAGCCGAGCTTATCGAGGATAGCACGCGATGGCTCGTTGCCGAGGAGATGGCCTGAGAGGAGGAATTTTTGATCTGGGTCATCGAAATGGGCGGTGATCATGGGGCGGGAGGCTTCTTCGGAAAAGCCGCGCTCGCGGTAATCGGGGGCGATCCAGTAGCCCAGCTCTTTTTGAGTGCTGATACCGCCGACCAGCTTGCCCTCGTATTCAATGGCGGCGTTCTTGGGGAAGGCATCGCTGCGGTCCATGAACTCATTGGCATGTGCGACGGTGTAAGGAAACGGGATCGTGGGCACCCATTTGGAAATGTCGCGATCATCGAGCAAGGCGGCAAGCTGTTCAGCATCGTCAGGTGTATAGGGGCGCAAGACCAAGCGCTCGGTCTTGATTTCAAGTGCTTCACTCATTGCCGGGCCTCCCATTGAGCGCGGGTCAATTCCAGTTTGACGACGGGCAGTTCCTTGCCAAGGGCCTTACACATCGCCAGTTTTTCCTGAAAAACGGCAAAGCCCAGATTGGTCAGGATACGCTTTGAGGCCTGATTGCCAAGGAAATATCCCGATACGATACGATCTGTGGCGGTTTTGGCAAAGCTGTAGTGAACCATAGCTTTTGCGGCTTCTGACCCATAGCCCTTGCCATGGGCATTCGGGGTCAGCCAATAGCCGAGCTGTTCGCCGCCGCCGATGCCACCAATCATACCGCTTTCATCTTCAATCGCTGCCAGATTGGGCCAGCGGCTTTGCCCGTCGGGGCCAAGGATCTTGAGATCAGCCACTTCAAACGGGTGCGGCACAGCCGAGAGCCAGCGCGACACATCGAGATTGTTGAGTGCGGACACTACAAAATCCCCATCCGCTTTGCGGTAGGGGCGGATTGTCAGGCGATCTGTTTTGATCTTGTCCATTGGATTGGCCTTTAAAAACGAAAAAGGGGACCGGCTGTTCTGCCGATCCCCTTTGATGTCTCATGTCTCGCGGATGGGCGGTTACTCTGCAGCCTCCGCTACCGGGAGAACAGAAATAAAGGTGCGACCCTTGAGGCCCTTGTGAAACTTCACAGCGCCTTCAACCTTGGCAAAGATTGTGTGATCGCGGCCCATGCCGACGTTTTCACCGGGCCACCACTTGGTGCCGCGCTGACGCACGAGGATGTTGCCAGGGATCACGGCTTCGCCGCCGTATTTCTTCACGCCAAGACGGCGGCCTGCTGAGTCGCGACCGTTTCTGGACGAGCCACCTGCTTTTTTATGTGCCATGCGTCTTGCTCCTTACTTGCCGGATTCTTTAGCAAACTCTGCAGCCTGCTTGATCCACTCATCACGTTCGATACGACCTTTAAACGACAATTTGTCATCCATAAAGTCAATTTCTGCTTTGCCCCATTCAGCGATCTGCCAGAAGTGGAACACACCGATTTCGTGCAGCGTGCCTTCAAGCTTTGGACCAACGCCGCTGATCTTCTTGAGATCATCCGCGTCGCCCTTTGGCGCTTTGAGAAGGTTTGCTGGCTCTGTACCGCCCTCAGGCGCTGGAGCTGCTTCTTCTTTTTTGGGCTTAGGAGCGGCCTTAGGCTTGGGCGCCTCGGCTTTTGCTTCTTTCTTAGGTGCAGCTTTTTTCTTGGCAGCTGGTTTTGCAGCGGCTGCGGCGGCAGCAATGGCAACACCAGCGACAGAGCCTGCACCAACAGCGGCTTTAACGCCGGATTTGTCAGCGCCGCTTGCCAGAATGTCAGTCACTTTGATCAGTGTGAGCTGCTGGCGGTGGCCCTTTTTACGCTGCGAGGAGTGCTTGCGGCGACGTTTCTTGAAGTTGATGACCTTAGCACCTTTGGTCTGGTCGATCACTTCGGCCTGAACACCAGCACCGGCAACGAGAGGCGCGCCAACAGTGACCTTATCACCGCCAAGCATGAGAATTTCATTGAACTGGATGGTTTCGCCAGCTTCCGCTGCCAGTTTTTCAACTGTGAACACATCGTCTTTGGCAACTTTATACTGCTTGCCGCCAGTCTTGAGCACCGCAAACATGGGCACTTATCCTTGCTATCAATCGCGCTCTGTGGCCCCTTGCGGTGTTTGTGCGGTTCCCCGCGCCTCGAACTGCGTGCGAACCCGTTGATCCGCATAGGTGAAAGCCCGGATCGGGTGATCCGGGCAATGGAAGCTGGCTTATGATCCGAGCGTGCCTCTGTGTCAAGACGCTTTGTCAGGCCACGCAGCCCAGTAGGCCTGCGATTTAGACAGAGGCATCGATGCGATCATACAAGAGGTTTCCGTCGTTAAAGCCGGTGATCTCGATCACGACATTGGAAATGACATCGTGGCCTGCGGCGTATCGGAGCGGGATCAGCTACGGATTGTGCGTTTGCGCTGTGCAACTGAACCGCCAAGCAATCCTGCCATAAGGTAGAGCCCGAGCGTTCCGGGGAGTGGAACCGCTACAACCTCGGCCAGACCGAAAGCATAGTTGGTTGGCGAGGTGGTGCTGGTTGTAAGCGTTTGGGACAGGGTTGTGCCATCGCTGAAGGTTACCGCGGCAATGGCTGTGGGGAACAGCACATCGCGAAAGTCTTGGGACGGTGAGCCGCTATCTGGGTCGACATCGACCTCAAAGCGGAAGATGTCGCCGCTATCAAAACCGGTGAAGTCGTAATCCAGCACATCGTCGCCGATGCCGTTGTTGGCAAAACCGACGGTGTTCAGGGTATGTGTCAGGGTTGCGCCAGTATCGAGGAAGATTGACTGGATGCGCACGAAGTCGAAGTTGAACGCGGTGTCGCCGATTGTGAGATTGAAATCGGTGATGCTGATCCCGGCTTGGGACGTGTTCTCAAGCTGGAAATCAGGGACATTCAGGTTGCCGTTTGCAGAATTGAACACAGGGTCATTGATCGAGAGGGTATATCCCAACGACAGGGCGGCGGCCGGGTTTGCGGCCAAAGTACCCGCAGCAAGCAGAGCAGCGGTGAGAAGTTTTGTACGCAGTCCAGACATAATAAAAAACACCCATTTAAAACACACACGGCCCAGCAGAGAATCTGCACAGGCGTTTCAAGAATGGTTAATGACAGACCAAAACGCCGCAAATCGGGTGGATTTGGGTCCATTTTGGGGCAGTTGCACGGGCTTGAGCTGTGGTTTTCACTAACCGGTATTGAGGTCACACCTGCGGCACGACCGCATTCCACGAATGCCGTCCTTGAAGGTGACATTCCAGCCTTCGGGGACTTGGTTGTTTTTCAATCTGTTAGATTGCCAGCATCCGATATGGGGCGCAAGTTGATCTAGTGCCTTATGCAGATTTGCGCTTGCGCTGGACGTGTTTAAGTAATCGGACTGCAGCTTACAGCCCCAAATTTCATGCAGCTCCGTCAAAATTAAGTGGGTTATTCCCTAGACGCATGTATCGCGCTCATCACGCTGTCAGGAATATCGCGCGGCCCTTGGTTGTTGCGGTTCGTATGGCGCCGCGCTCCAGCGAGGCGGGCGCCATCCATGTTTTCGATTTTGCCCAAGAGTGCCTCGCCCTGCCCCATCCAATCCGTGCCTGCGGCGGATTTGCTAGGATCAATTGCAAGGATGAACTCGCCGCCGATGGGGAGGTTGGATTTGCCGCCAAGCTCTTCTTCGGCCTGATAGGAGAAGCGGTCGCCAATAAGCGCGCCGGCCATGAGCTCGACCATCAACGCAATGGCGGAGCCTTTGTAGCCGCCAAACGCTTCTTGTACGCCGCCTGCGAGAATGGCGGCGGGGTCATTCGTTGGATTGCCGTCCTTATCCAGCCCTACCCCGTCTGGCACTTGGTGTCCGTCCCGCGCGGCAAGCATTACTTCGCCGCGTGCCAGCGTTGAGGCGGCTTGGTCAAAGGCAAAGGGTGGTTTGCCGCCGCTACGAGGCCAGGCAAAGGCCATGGGGTTGGTGCCAAAGAGCGCTTGTTTGCCGCCTGCGGGGGTCACGTATGGCAGGGCTGCGGTGACGGCGAGGCCGACCAAGCCTTCTTCAGCCAACATCTCCACTTCGGGCCAGAGGGCTGCAAAATGGTGGATGTTGTTGAGGGCGGCCATGGCGATGCCTTGCTCGCGGGCGCGCTCGACCAGTGGTTTGCAGACGATTTCCTGAGCCAGCGGCGCGAAGCCTTTTTGGGCATCGACCCGTATAATGCCGGGTGCCAAGGTGCTCAGTTGGGGATCCGCGTTGCCATTGACCTGACCGGATTTGAGCGCGCCAATGTAGCCGGGCAAGCGGAACAGGCCGTGGCTCTCAGAGCCGTCGCGCTCGGCCCGTGTGATCGTGCGCGCAACTGCAGCGGCGTTTTGAGCGTTGGCCCCCGCGTCTTGTAGGGCCTGAACGGAAAGCGCCTCGATTTGGGCGAGTGTCATAGCTGGCATATTGGCCCCCATTGTTTGATTGACTTGGTTTATCACCTGTCCCGCAGGCTTGATCAAGCATCTCGCGGCTTGTTTCAGCAGGTGTGCCCTGGGGCACATTCAATCGTAGGGTGTATGAGTAACGTTAGATCAGCCTGCCGGCGATTGGGCAGGTCACGTTCCAATTTCAAAGGAGGATTCTATGACCTATTTCAAAGCCCCCCTATCCGCTGCACTGGCGCTTAGCCTATGGGCCACGGACCCTGCCCAGGCGCAAATGTCGCTGCCAGGTGATGTGAACCCAACCTGTACTGTTGACCAAGACGACTTTGCCAGTTGGTTTGATACCGGTGTTGTGAGCGCGAATGGGCCGGTTACACCAGCCAACAGTGCCACATTTACCCAAGACAATCCCAATGCAGGTACAGGTCCGAACATCTGCAATTTTTACCAATGGGCCTCACGCATGTTTTTATGGCTGACCTCGCCTGAGGGCAGCGGGATCGTGCTGGACGGCGCCTCGATTTTCAACATCACACCCCCCGATGCAAACGGCAAACGCCAGTTTGTTGCCAATGGCGATGGCTCAACCTATTCGCTTTCGTTGCGCAAAGGCAAAGGCGACGAGATTGGGGAAATTGGTCAGGCCGGGGGTGGCGGTGTGCTGCTGTCGCAGAACAAGGCGCTGGTCTATTACGGGGTCCATACCAACAATGTTTACGGCTATTTTTTGAGCGGTCAAAAGGCGGGCGCACTTGGCGGGGTGACCGATTTCCCGATCAACCAGAGCGACTTAAGCGCAGTAGTGGAATTTGCGAAATCGACCTATGGGCAGGTGCCGGTTGATCTGGAAACGCTGGTGATTGAGCTCAAAACCAGCTGGATTGATGCCGCAACCCTTAGTGATGCCAGTGACTATGTGACGATCACTGCTGAGGTGCCGAAATTCACGGCCAATGCGAGCAACACGATTTGGAAGCAAAGCGGCACGGAGGTCAAAACGCTGGCGCTGGTTGGGGTGCATATTGTGGGCACGGTGGAGGATCACCCGGAGTTCGTTTGGGCCACGTTTGAGCATATCGCAAACGCGCCGGATGCAGATTACTACTATACCAACACCGACCCGGATCCCACCAAAGCTACTGTGATGCAAAGCTATAGCAGTGCGGGCAGTTATAACTTCATGGCCACGGGGGCCGCGCAGACCAGTGCAAATGTGGAATGTGCCAGCGAAAAGAATGGACAAGTTCTTGCAAAAATGAACAGCGGGAGCCCGGTTTGCACAGGTGGCATTGCGCCGTCAAATACGGTGCGCACCAACCCATGGGGGAGCCCTGCGAGCGATAAATCCACAGCGGTTGTTGCCAACAACACGCGGCTTTTGTCGATCAATGCTTCGGTGCGCGGGCAATTGGCTGCTGGCGACACCCGCAGCAATTATGTGCAGATGGGTGGGATTTGGACCACGACGCCAGCCGGTGGCGGCACAGCGCCTGTTCCGAACCAAACCGGGGATCAGTCGGCGAATATGCGCGGCTCGCTCAATCTGTTCAATGCGACGATGGAGACTTATCATCAGAACTTGAACTGCTTTGTGTGCCATTCGGTCAGCAAAGGTGCAGCCAATAGCTTTGGGCTGTCCCATATCTATTCAGAGATTGAGCCGCTGAAGTGATTGGGCAGCTCGGTTGTGGGGCGTTGCTTTGGCAGCGCCCCTACCCGTTTTGACGTTGGGATTTTGCTTGCATTTGTGGGTTGGCAAAAATAGAAGCCGGGGTGCTGGAGAGGTGCCGGAGTGGTCGAACGGGGCGGTCTCGAAAACCGTTGTGGGTGCAAGCCTACCCAGGGTTCGAATCCCTGTCTCTCCGCCACCCACACTTCTCATGTGTTCCTAGACGCCTTCACCTAACAAAACATATAGATTCAATGAGTTAAATTCTCATCGCTTCATAAGCGATGACACTTGCGCACATCAAATCTCACAGGGTCGTATGGCCCTCAAAAAACCATGTCTATCACTCCATATTTCCCGACCTAAACCATGACAGAAATCTATTCAAATGTGTCAGTTCTCAGTGACATCAGTGTCGCTGCCTTCCCAACCTAAAACAAAACAAGGCCGCCTGTTTCCAGGCGGCCTTGC
>CAZQMR010000072.1:0-14048 GCA_964594465.1 uncultured Rhodobacterales bacterium | reverse complement strand
GCCGCGAGCACGCGTTCAGGAGCCGCTTAAAATGGATATCAGAAATATCGCCGTGATTGCCCATGTGGACCACGGTAAGACTACCCTTGTTGACGAAATGCTCAAGCAATCGGGGCTTTTCCGCGACAACGAGGCTGTGTCTGAGCGGATGATGGACAGCAATGATCTGGAGCGCGAGCGCGGCATTACGATCCTTGCGAAATGTACGTCTGTGGAATGGGAGGGCGTGCGTATCAATATTGTGGACACGCCCGGTCACGCGGATTTTGGCGGCGAAGTCGAGCGCATCTTGTCGATGGTGGATGGCGTGGTGTTGCTGGTGGATGCGGCTGAGGGGCCGATGCCACAGACGAAATTTGTGACCGCCAAAGCGCTCGCACTTGGTTTGCGCCCGATTGTGGTGCTGAACAAAGTTGATAAGGGCGATGCAGACCCGGATCGCGCGCTGGATGCGTGCTTTGATCTGTTTGCAGCTTTGGGCGCGGATGATGATCAGCTCGACTTCCCGTCGCTTTATGCCTCTGGCCGCGATGGCTGGGCCGATGATGAGTTGGATGGGCCACGCAAGGATCTTGGGGCGTTGTTCACGCGCATTTTGGCCCATGTGCCCCAGCCACAGCAGATCGAAAAACGCGATGAGCCGTTTTCAATGCTGGCCACGACGCTTGGCGCGGATCCTTATTTGGGGCGCTTGTTGACCGGGCGCGTGGAAACTGGCGTTTTGAAGCCGGGCGCGACGCTGCGCGGGCTTTCGCGTCTAGGCGAGCCGGTTGAGACGTTTCAGGTGAAGCAAATCCTTGCGTTCCGCGGTGTTGAGCGCACATCGATTGATCAGGCTGAGGCTGGCGACATTGTGGCCCTTGCAGGCATGGTCAAAGCGACGGTGTCTGACACGCTTGCCGCACCCGAGGTCAAAGAGCCACTGGAAGCACAGCCAATTGATCCGCCGACCATTACTGTGACGTTCGGGATCAATGACAGCCCGCTGGCAGGTAAAGACGGTGATAAGCTGCAAAGCCGTGTGATCCGCACACGTTTGATGGCGGAGGCGGAATCTAACGTGGCCATTGAAGTGCGGGATGCACCGGGTGGCGATGCGTTTGAGGTTTCGGGTCGTGGCGAGCTTCAAATGGGCGTTTTAATCGAAAACATGCGCCGCGAAGGCTTTGAGCTGTCGATCTCGCGTCCAAGGGTTGTGTTTCGTGAGGAGAACGGCACCAAGCTTGAGCCTGTTGAGGAGGTCACGATTGATGTTGACGAGGAGTACTCTGGCATCGTGATCGAAAAACTTGCGGAACGAAAAGGTGAGATGACCGAGATGCGCCCGCTAGGGTCAGGAAAAACACGCATTGTCGCACACGTGCCGTCGCGCGGATTGATCGGTTATCACGGTGAATTCTTAACGGACACACGCGGAACGGGAGTTTTGAACCGGGTCTTTCACGAGTGGTCACCACTGAAAGGCGCAATTCAGGGGCGAAGAGCGGGGGTTCTGGTCTCAATGGTGCCAGGGACGACTGTTGCTTATGCACTGTTTAACTTGGAAGATCGTGGAAAAATGTTTGTCAAGCCGCAACAGCCTGTTTATGAGGGAATGTTGATTGGCGAACACAGCCGGTCCAATGATCTGGAAGTGAATCCGCTAAAGGGAAAAAAGCTAACGAATGTAAGGGCTTCCGGGAAAGATGACGCTGTTGTTTTGACCACGCCAATTACATTCGGGCTTGAAGAAGCCATTGCCTACATTGCCGATGACGAGCTTGTAGAAGTTACGCCAAACGCAATTCGGCTACGTAAACGTCATCTTAATTTTCATGATAGAAAACGCGAGATGCGAAACACTCCAAGTTGATATGGATGGATCGTTGCAAAATGCAGTTGCATTTTGCAAAACACGTGTAGATTGAATGATCCAAAATAACACGCTATGGTTGTGGAAAGCTGTTTCATTTTTCCTGAAGATTAAAATTGCTTAAAAACAACAGCTTGTAATTTTTTGTTCCGAATGGTGAAAACTTGGCACGCCGTGTGCTTATATACCTGTGTATGTGGTGAGGTGTTCTAGGAGGTAATAAGGGCATGAAACATCCAGTTGACGTCCATGTGGGCAAGCGTATCCGCCATCGGAGATGGATGGTCGGAATGACGCAACAACAACTTGGAGAGACTGTTGGAATTAAATTCCAGCAGATTCAAAAATACGAAACAGGCATGAACCGTGTGAGTGCATCCCGTCTTTGGGACATCGCACAATCCATGGAAGTCCCGATCAGCTTCTTTTTTGAGGGTGTTGAGGAAGAAAACGCGGTGGTCGATGACATCGTGCAGTCCAAGCAGAAGGGGGATCTGCTGGCAGACAAGGAAGCTCTTGAGCTTGTCCGCAGCTACTACTCGATCCCGGAACAGCAGCGCCGCCGGCTCTTTGACCTGGCGCGAGTGCTTAGCGACGACGACTAACACGAAACTTTTGTCAGAAGAGGTTATCTGAGGGGATAACCCATCAACTCTGATTGACAGTTCAAGCGTTCAATGAAATCCCCATACGGGTTCACCCCCGTTTGGGGATTTCCTTTTGTCGGAGGCAAAATGCGTGATCTCGATGTAGCCAATGCAATGGCTGATGCCGCGCGCAATGTCACTTTGCCGTTGTTTCGCTCGGCTCGGCTTTTGACAGACAATAAAGAAGTGGACGGCTTTGATCCTGTGACCCAAGCAGATCGCGATGCTGAGACTGCGATGCGTGCAGTTTTGGAAAGGTTGCGCCCGGATGACGGAATTTGGGGCGAAGAACATGGAATCGTGGAGGGCAGCAGCGGTCGGCGCTGGGTGCTTGACCCAATCGATGGCACGCGCGGCTTTATTTCTGGCACGCCCTTATGGGGGACATTAATCGGGTTAGAGGATCAAATCGCGGGCGAAGTGCTGCTTGGCATGGTGGATCAGCCTTATATTGGCGAGCGATTTGTCGGATCTGATGGGGAGGCACGTCTCATCCGAGGGGATGTGGTGACGCAATTGCAGGTCAAGGGGACTAAGGATTTGAGCGATGCGATCTTGTTCACCACTTTCCCTGAGGTTGGCACTCCCCAAGAACGCGCCGCTTTTGAGCGGGTGTCGGCGCAGGCACGACTGACCCGATTTGGTACAGATTGTTATGCTTATGCGTTGCTTGCCGCCGGCCAGATTGACTTAGTGATCGAGGCGGGATTGAACGCCTATGACATTATGGGACCGGTAGGTTTGATCCAAGCCGCAGGTGGGATTGTCACCAACTGGGAGGGTGAGCCCGTGCATCTGGGCGGGCGTGCGCTAGCTGCATCCAGCCGGGAACTTCATGCGCAAGCCCTTGAAATAATTGCTAAGTTTTAGGGGCGATAGCGGATAGAAAAGCTTCAGTTTTTTCCCAGACCTTCGCCTGAATTTCTGGCGTTTCCATCCAAATTTCATGCCGGGCACCATCGCAGAGCACAAGCTCACCATTTGGAAATTTGGGCATCAGCGATTTAACTGCGTCTGGATCAACAATGTCTTCGTCGCCACCGAGAAATGTCAGCACGGGAAGTGTCGGCATCTTCATCATGTGCAGGGCCTTGAGCTCACTAAAGGCTGCGTTCAGCCACGTCATTGACGGTCCTCCAAGGCCAAGCTCAGGATGTGCCGAAAGATGGGCTTGAAAGCGTGCAAACTGCCTTGGATCAGATGTTAGTGTGTTGTCATCGAACTCGGTGACCTGTGTATAGAAATCCGGGCCTGAGCCGGGGGGATGTTTTTTGCCGCGCCCCAGAAAATCCGCAGCTCTTGAGATGATTTTGGCTGCAATCCGCATGGGCGGGGATAAGCCCAATCCCCACATTGGTGCGGAGAACACGGCGGCTTGAAAATCGAGATCGAGCATAAGGGAGCGCAACCCGATGCAGCCCCCCATGGAATGCGCAAATAGGATGTTGGGTTTGGGAAGGTTTTGAGCCTCCAAGGCTTGGCCTGCTGCAATCATATCTAGTTGATAAAGCTGGAAATCCTCGACATGACCGAGCGCAGTGGAGCCATCCGGTCGATCCGAAAGGCCCTGACCACGCCAATCAAGCGTGGCCACGCAAAACCCCATATCCAGCAGGCGATGGATCACTTGCCCATATTTTTCGATGTATTCGGTGCGACCTGTATAAAGGACCACCGTACCGCGCGTGCCACCGCGCCAAACCGCAGCGCGGATGCGGGTTTTGTCTTGAGTTTCGCACCAATAAACCGACGCCCCCTCAGGCGCGTCGGCGATCTCGGCGTAAAAGGGTGCGGCTTCGCTCAACCCAGAACCTGGCCAAGCTTCATCGCAACGCCCATGTCACCGTCAACGGACAGTTTGCCGCCCATAAAGGCAGACGTTGGGTTCAAATCCCCTGACAGGATGTCCTGAAATGTCTCAACATCAGCTGTCATTGTGCAGTCGGTATCTGCGTCGCTGATTGCTGCGCCATTTTCGTCAATGACGATAGAGCCTTCGTCGCCCAGAACGAATTTGCAGGTGCTGTCAAAGCCCTCACCGCCGAGTTTTTCATTCAGTGCAGTGACTGCCGCGTTCAGTATATCGCTCATAATTGATCCTCTTTGGGCTGTTTGACGGTATTTACCGCTTCATAAATCATCTTAGAGCACTATTCTATGACATATGAGACATGTTAAAAAAGCGTTCCTTTGGATTGCCGTGGCGTTAGGTTTAAGCACAGCTGCGTTTGCGCAGGAATTGCGCCAAGAGTTGCGTCCAATCGACGAAATGCTGGCGGAGCTTGCAAACCCGGAAACCGAAGACTGGGAGCGACTTGAACGCAAAATCCTTGAGCAATGGTCCAAATCTGGCTCGCGCACGATTGATTTGTTGCTGCAGCGGGGACGGGATGCGCTCGAGGAAGAGGATCCCAAAAAGGCAATTGAGCATTTCACGGCCGTAACCGATCACGCGCCCGGCTTTGCTGAGGGCTGGAATATGAGAGCCACCGCGTTTTTTGTGATTGATCGCTATGGATTGTCGATTGAGGATGTCGAGCGGGCTTTAATATTAAACCCAAATCATTTCGGGGCTTTGGCCGGACTTGGCACAATGCTGGAGCGCTTGGGCGAAGATAAATCGGCCCTTGAAGCGTATCGTCGCGCTCAGGCCTTGCATCCGCATCAGGAACGGGTGAATGAGGCGGTAGAGCGGCTAACCAAATCTGTGCAAGGTCGTGAAACCTGACGCCTTTCCCCACTTAGGCTAAAGCGAGCAGCCAAATGATGAACGCGACGCGAGGCACCGTTACGGCGGTGCTTGGCCCTACAAATACCGGCAAGACCCATTACGCGATTGAGCGGATGCTGGGCCATAAGTCTGGTGTGATTGGGTTGCCGCTGCGTTTGCTTGCGCGCGAGGTTTATGACCGGATCGTTGCCCTGCGCGGCCCGTCGGTCGTGGCCCTTATCACCGGTGAAGAGCGAATCGTTCCGGCCCGTGCGGCCTATTGGGTCTGCACGGTGGAGGCGATGCCGCTTGGGCTTGGTGCCGATTTTGTAGCTGTCGATGAAATCCAGCTTTGCGCGGATCCGGAGCGCGGGCATGTCTTTACGGATCGGCTTTTTGCAGCGCGGGGCTTGCATGAAACGCTGTTTTTGGGTGCGGATGCGATGCGTGGGGTCATCAAAGAGATGGTTCCGGATGCGCAATTCATGCGCCGCGAGCGGTTTTCCAAGCTGAGCTATTCCGGGCCCAAGAAGATTTCACGGATGCCGCCGCGCTCGGCCATTGTTGGGTTCTCGGTTGATAGTGTTTATGCCATCGCAGAGCTGTTGCGCCGCCAAAAGGGTGGGGCGGCGGTGGTGATGGGCGCACTTTCCCCGCGCACGCGCAATGCCCAAGTTGAGCTCTATCAGAACGGTGATGTGGATCATCTGGTTGCCACGGACGCGATTGGCATGGGGCTCAATCTGGACGTGAACCATGTGGCCTTTTCGGGGCTTGCTAAATTTGATGGCCGCCGCACGCGCCATTTGATGCCAAATGAGCTGGCGCAAATCGCAGGGCGGGCAGGGCGGCATGTGAATGACGGCACGTTTGGGGTGACTGGCGAGGCGCCGCCACTGGAACCAGAGGTGGTCGATGCCATTGAGGAGCATCGCTTTGCGCCCATTCGCAAGCTGCAATGGCGCAATGCGGGGCTGGAGTTTGGCTCTGTCCCGGCGCTTTTGACCTCGCTTGAAGTGGGGCCAACGCTGGAGGGGCTGGTGCGGGCGCGCGATGCGGATGATTTGATCACGCTGCGTACGCTTTGGGAGATGCCGGAAATCAAGGACCGGGTGCGCCACCCCCAAGAGGTGAAACTGTTGTGGGATGTGTGTCAGGTGCCGGATTTCAGGAGTGTTTCGCCGGCAGAGCATGCGTCGCTCGTGCTGGGGATGCACCGTTATCTGAGCGATGACGGAGGGATGATTCCCGGCGAATGGCTTGCCAAACAGATCGAACGACTGGACAAGCCCAATGGCAATATTGATACACTATCAAAGCGTTTGGCCTTTATCCGGACTTGGACCTATGTTTCGCAACGGAAAGACTGGGTAGAAGACGCAAAGCATTGGCGCGGGCATGCGCGCTATGTAGAAGACCGATTATCAGACGCGCTTCATGACGCGCTGACCCAAAGATTTGTCGATCGGCGCACATCTGTTTTGATGCGCCGTTTGAAAGAGAAGGAAAGCCTGGTGGCAGAGCTCAACAGTGACGGCGAAGTTCGCGTAGAAGACCAGTTTGTGGGCAAATTGCAGGGATTTCGGTTCCAGCTTGATCCAAACGCGACGGCTGAAGAAGCCAAGAAGCTGCGCGCCACCGCTATGGCTGCGCTCAAGCCGGAATTTTCCTTGCGCTCTGATCGGTTTTACAACGCGCCGGATACGGAGATTGATTTCACCGAGCAGGGCGGCTTGATGTGGGGCGAGCATGCGGTTGGCAAGCTCGTGAAGGGCGCGGACGTTCTTTCGCCGCAAATTGAGCCCTTTGTGGACGAAGAAGCGGGCGCGGATGTGATCGAAAAGGTCCGCCGCCGCTTGAGCCATTGGGTCGATCGCAAGATTGCGGCCTTGTTTGAGCCGCTGATTGAGCTGCGCGATGATGCGGGGCTTACTGGGCTGGCGCGCGGTGTTGCGTTTCAGATTGTCGAATCGCTGGGCATTATTCCGCGCTCCGTTGTGGCGCAGGACGTGAAGAACCTAGAGCAGGATCAGCGCGGATTGCTGCGCAAAAATGGTGTGCGCTTTGGTCAGTTCACGATTTTTCAGCCAGCGCTTTTGAAGCCTGCCCCGACGCGGTTGCGGCTGGTGTTGTGGTCCTTGATGGAAGATTTGAGCGAGTTTCCTGAGGCCCCGCCGCCGGGGTTGGTGACTGTGCCCGCGCTGAAGGGCGCGCCGCGTGGCTATTACAGCCGTGCGGGGTATCGTTTGTCGGGCGAGCGTGCGATCCGCATTGATATGCTGGAGCGCTTGGCGGATTTGATCCGGGGGCAGAACACGCGGGAAGGGTTTGAGGCCAGCGCAGATATGCTGTCGATCTCGGGCCTGACGCTGGAGCAGTTTGCTGACTTGATGCAGGGCATGGGCTATGCTGCAGAGAAGGGCGAGCGGGTTAAGGTGAAGGTGGTTGAGGTTAAGCCTGAGCCTAAAGCTGAGGCAGAGGCTGTGGTTGCGAAACCGGAAGAAGAGCCGAAGGCTGAGGTTGAAGCCGCTAAAACTGCAGAGCCTGTTGCTGACGCACCTGCTGACGAAGCGTCTGCGCCTGAGGCACCCAAAGAAGAGGTCGTGATCAATCCTGAAACTGGCGAGCCGGAGCAGGAAGTGTTTTACACATTCCGTTGGCAAGGTCGCCGCGTGCAGCAAGGCGGCCAAGAGGGCAATCGCCCGGCTGGTAAGCCGCAGGGGCGTCGCAATCAAAAGCCTAAGGGCAAGAAGCAGGAGCGCCCGCAAAAGGCGATGTCTGCGCGACCGCCCAAAAAGGAAAAGGCCATCGACCCGGACAATCCGTTTGCGGCTCTTATGGCGCTTAAAGACAAATCCTGATGAGCGAGAAGCTCAGAGTCGACAAATGGCTCTGGTATGCGCGATTCTTTAAGACCCGGACGCTTGCGAGCCAAGAAGTGACGGCGGGCCATGTGCGCTTGAACGGTCAGGTGCTCAAAAAAGCCTCCTCCACACTAAAAGTTGAGGATGTGCTGACCTTTCCCAAGGCCAATGACATCCGGGTGATCAAAGTTCTGGAATTGGGTTCCAGACGCGGACCAGCGCCCGAGGCGCAGGCGCTTTACGAGGATCTTGATCCACCAAAGCCCCGTGATAAGACTGAGGCCCCACCGGTGGTGGAGCGTGGCGGTGGGCGGCCAACCAAGAAATCGCGCCGCGACATGGAGGCAATCCGTCGCTCCCCCCTTGATCCTTAACCAATCAGAACTTACTAAAAGCCTCAGGATAGGGTGATGTGTGACAGGCTGACCCCCGAACATGGATTTGAGACCGGAGAAACTGTCATATGACCTATGTCGTGACTGACAACTGCATCGCCTGCAAATACACCGACTGTGTTGAAGTGTGTCCTGTTGACTGCTTTTACGAGGGCGAGAACATGCTCGTCATTCACCCTGATGAATGCATTGATTGCGGTGTTTGCGAGCCAGAATGCCCCGCAGATGCGATCCGCCCGGACACCGAGCCTGGCATGGAAAAATGGGTCGAGTTCAATCGGGACTACTCGGAAAAATGGCCGGTGATCCTAACCAAGCGCGATCCATTGCCCGAAGCGGATGAGCTGGATGGCAAAGAAGGCAAGATGGAGAGCCATTTCTCCGAATCGCCGGGCAAGGGCGACTAAGAACGACGTTTACGTAAGGTAAGCGGCGGGCTGTCGGCAAATTTCATCAAATTGTACCTGATTTCAGCGCTCTAGCTGATGAAATTCAGGTGAGCCTCTTCTAATTCGCCCGAAATTGTGCTATATTATCAAAACACATGATGATGAACATATCCGGCGACCTTGGGAATTTGACCATTCTCCCCTTCCTGACACTCTGAGTACCAGAATTGCGCATCCGGCAAAGGCATGCGCGTGCCTGTGTTGGGACCATGGTTTGCTGAACACTGACAAGGATATTGAGTAGATATGAGCAAAGCGAAAAAATCCGGCGAATTTCGCCCGAATGATTTTGTTGTCTATCCTGCCCACGGGGTTGGAAAGATCGTCAATATCGAAGAACAGGAAATTGCTGGTACAGAGATGGAGCTGTTCGTCATCGCCTTTGAAAAGGACAAGATGACGCTGCGCGTACCAACGGCAAAGGCAACATCGGTGGGCATGCGCTCACTTGCCTCACCCGAAGAGATTGGTAAGGCGATGGACACGCTCAAAGGCCGCGCCCGCGTGAAGCGTGCCATGTGGTCGCGCCGGGCACAGGAATATGAGCAAAAGATCAATTCTGGTGATCTCATTGCGATTGCTGAAGTCGTGCGCGATCTGCACCGCAACGATGACCAGCGCGAACAGTCCTACTCAGAGCGTCAGCTTTATGAGGCAGCGCTTGAGCGATTGACCCGCGAAGTGGCGGCCGTGGATGGCGTGGACGAGATGAGCGCACAGCAAAAGGTTGATCAGGTTCTGGTCGCCCGCGCTGCATAAGCCACGCGCCTAGCATTGAAGTTTGATGGCCCGTGCGAAAGCGCGGGCCTTTTCTTATGCGAAAAGGGCAGTTGCGAGCGCGAGGATTGTGACTTCGCTGATAAGCTGCGTGGCGCCTAAGATATCGCCGGTTTGCCCGCCCAATCTGCGTTTGGCCTGCCACAAAAGGCTTGCCGCTAATAGGGCAGACGCTAGCAGCAAAGCAAACACGGTTATGCCAAGACAGAAAAATCCTACGACACAGGAAATGGCCAGCCCCAGCCCGGCGGCGCTAAGGGGGGGCGCACCTGTTAAGACCGAAAGACCGTCGCTACGGGCGGGTGGCAAAAGCGACATTGCGCAGGCCATCACGGCACGCGAGATCATATGGGCTGTGATTAGGACCGGGAGGAAAGCGCCCAAGTTCAGCAGGTCGCTCATGGACGACCATCTGAGCAGCAGGATCAGGATCAGTGCGGTCACACCATAAGCCCCCACACGGCTGTCGCGCATGATCTCAAGCGCGTGTTCCTTGCTGCGTCCGCCAAATAAGCCATCGGCGGTGTCGGCCAAGCCATCCTCATGCAATCCGCCCGTCAGCAATGCCAAGAGGATCAAAACCACAACGCAAACCGGGCCGTCTGCGATACCTATGGTGCTCAAGCCAAGGCCAATCACCCCTGCGATCAGGGCCAGCAAGCCGCCGACCAAGGGATAGGCCCAAACCGCTTTCGCACTTCGGGCAGCCGCTGTTTCGGGCGACAAGGAAACCGGCAGGCGTGACAAAAGCGAGAAGGCCACAGGGATGTCTGCGACGTGGATCAAGCCTTGCAATCGTGGCTGGTCGGTCATTGTGTCTCGGCCTTCGTTTTTGGGTTCGCAAATCCTGCCAAATGGGCGTAGTGCCATGCGCATAAGATATCAATCGCTGAGGTCACCGATGAGCGCCACTCCTTTTGCCACTATTTCTGAATTTCTGGCGTTGTTGGCGTCGCCGCCAGCGGTGAATGCTGAGGCTGTCGCGCTGGCGAAAGCTCGCAATGGTCAATTGACCAAGCCGCCTGCTGCACTTGGTCGCTTGGAAGATCTGGCGATTTGGATGGCCGGGTGGCAGGGCACGGATCGGCCTCAGATTGAAGCGCCTCAGATTGCCATTTTCGCAGGGAATCACGGCGTTGCGGCCAAAGGCGTGTCAGCCTTCCCACCTGAAGTCACGGCTCAGATGGTGATGAATTTCCAAGCGGGCGGTGCTGCGATAAACCAATTGGCCAAGCTCCATGGCGCGCGCATGGATGTTCATGCCTTGCGCCTAGAGGAGCCGACGGCGGACTATACGCAAGGCGCTGCGATGGATGAGGGCGCGTTGGTCGAGGCGCTTTTGGTCGGCTGGAACGCGCTTTGCGAGGGTACTGATCTGCTGATCGTTGGTGAAATGGGGATTGGCAACACGACCTCAGCTGCCGCGCTTGCGACCTGTCTGATTGGCGGCAACGCTCAAGATTGGGTTGGTCGTGGAACCGGTGTTGAGGATGCAGGGCTAGCGCTGAAAGCGGATGTGATTGAGCAGGGTATGCGCGCCAATGCAGAGCTTTGCCGCACGCCACTTGGCGCGTTGCAAGCGCTGGGTGGGCGGGAAATTGCAGCGATGGCAGGGGCTATGGCGGCAGCGCGGATGCGTTCTGTTCCGATGCTTTTGGATGGATTTATTGCCAGTTCAGCGGCGCTGGTTCTGAACGGAATTGACGCAAGACTTGTTGCGCATATGCAGCCAGCCCATGTCTCCGATGAGCAGGCCCACGCAAAAATGCTTGCGCATCTTGGCAGGGAGCCGCTCCTTGATCTGTCGATGCGGCTGGGCGAAGGCTCAGGCGCGGGGGTTGCGCTTGGCGTGCTTAAGGCTGCCGTTGCGTGCCACTCCGGCATGTCGACGTTTGCCGATGCCGGTGTCAGCGAGGGCTGATTTGCGGATTGCGCGCACGCGGGCTTGGGGCTAAGAAGGCGCAGATGCACCCGTAGCTCAGCTGGATAGAGCGCTGCCCTCCGAAGGCAGAGGCCAGAGGTTCGAATCCTCTCGGGTGCGCCAACTCTCAAAAAGTGAGGAATTCCCGCGTTTGGCGGTTGCGGCTTTGCCCGGCATCGCGGCATGTTGCTTTCATCAATATGCGACTGGGAGCCTTAAAAAATGAGATTTGCGACGTTTTCTGCGGATGGGCGACAACATTATGGAGCAGTGACAGAAGCGGGCATGATCGCGCTGAGTGATGACTTCCCGAACTGGTCCACGCTACGGGATGTGGTTGCGGCGGATGGGTTTGCAGACCTTGAAGCGGCTGCCAAGGGGCGCGATGTGAGCCATCCCACTGGATCCTTCCGCTGGGACATTCCGGTGCCCAATCCAGAAAAAATCATCTGCGTCGGCGTGAATTTCCCGGATCGCAATGCGGAGTATAAGGATGGTAAAGACGCGCCGCCTAACATGTCGCTCTTTATTCGTTTCGCACGCTCATTTGTGGGTCATGAAACGCCGCTCACCCGCCCGCCAGAAACGCCTCAGCTCGATTATGAAGGGGAAATTGCGATTGTCATTGGCAAGGGCGGGCGGCGCATTGCGCAGGCCGATGCGCTTGATCACATTTCAGCACTCACACTTTGCAACGAAGGCACGCTGCGCGATTGGGTGCGCCATGCGAAGTTTAACGTGACCCAAGGCAAGAACTGGGAGGGTTCGGGCGCAATGGGGCCATGGCTTGTTCCGTTCACGGACCACGCGCAAATCTTGGATGTAGGTTTGGAATCGCGTGTGAACGGGGATGTGCGCCAAACGGATCGCACGGGGCGGATGCTGTTTCCGATTGCGCGTCAGATCGAATATATCTCCACCTTCACGACGCTGGTGCCTGGCGACATCATCGTCACGGGCACGCCCACGGGTGCGGGTGCGCGGTTTGATCCCCCGATTTGGCTCGTGCCCGGCGATGAGATCGAAGTGGAGGCCGAGGGCATCGGTGTGTTGCGCAACGGAGTGGTCGACGAATGACGCCCCAAGCACATGAAACCGCTGCCGCAACGTTGTTTGAGGCGGAAAAGACCGGGCAGCAATGCGGTCTGATCAGCGTGGCCAACCCGGGCATGACGCTGGATGATGCTTACGCGGTGCAATCGGCTTTGGTTGCCAAGAAGTTGGCGGCTGGTGCGCGTCAGATTGGCTGGAAAATTGGGCTGACGAGCCGCGCGATGCAACAAGCGCTCAACATCACGACCCCGGATTCCGGTGTGCTGTTGGATGATATGCTGTTTGAAACAGGCGCGACAGTTCCAAAAGGGCGCTTTATCCAGCCGCGCATTGAGGCGGAGATTGCGTTTGTCATGGGCGCTGATCTTGCCGGCGCGGACGTGACCCGTGAGCAGGTTGTCGCGGCCACGGATTACGTCGCTCCCTCGCTCGAAATCCTCGACACACGGATTTTTCGCGCTGACCCGGATACTGGCGTTGCGCGCATCATCACGGACACGGTTTCCGACAATGCGGCAAATGCAGGGATCGTGATGGGGCCCGAGCGGCACAAGCTGGGCGACGTGGATCTGCGCTGGGTCGGCACGATCGTGAAGCGCGACGGCATTGTCGAGGAGACCGGGCTTGGGGCAGGGGTGCAGGACGATCCGGTTACAGGAATATTGTGGCTGGTGCATCGCTTGGCTGAATATGGCGCGGGGCTGCGGGCGGGCGATGTTGTGCTCGCAGGCTCGTTCATTCGGCCTGTTGAGGCGCCAAGTGGCAGTCGCTTTGAAGCGGATTTTGGGGCGTTTGGCCGGGTCGATCTCAGCTTTTCTTAAGCGAGCAATGTGGCCATGCGCGCGATAGCAAGCTGATAGCCTTGGGTGCCAAAACCCGCGATGACGCCTTCTGCACGCAGCGACACATAAGAATGGTGGCGAAAGCTCTCGCGCTGATGGATGTTGGAGATATGGACCTCCAGCACCTTACCCTCAAAGGCATTGAGCGCATCGAGCAGCGCGACGGAGGTGTGGCTGTAAGCGCCCGGATTGATGATGATCCCTGCGTGGGTTTCGCGGGCTTCTTGCACCCAATCCACCAATTGGCCTTCGTGATTGGACTGCTTGGCGTCCGCAGTCAAACCAGCCTCCGCGCAGGCCGCATGGCATTTGGTAATCACATCATCGAGTGTTTCAGAGCCATAGATTTCAGGCTGGCGCTTCCCGAGCAAGTTCAGGTTTGGACCGTTCAGGATCAAGATTTTCTTGGACATCGCAAAACCACCCTTGGCGCTGGATCGCCGCGCATCGCGGCATGTCGGTCAGGCTTGTTTTTGGAGGTAACTGGCTGGGGTGGTAGGATTCGAACCTACGATACACGATACCAAAAACCGATGCC
>CAZQMR010000071.1:0-14289 GCA_964594465.1 uncultured Rhodobacterales bacterium | reverse complement strand
CATCCGAGAGAGCCTCTTGTACGGCAGAGGAGATTTCGTTCTGGCTGGATTCAAACGCGTCATTTGTGACGCTCACGCCATCCTTGAAGCCATTGGCATAGGCCTCGTCACGCACGCGCGTCAGCTCATCCTCGCGGGACTTTGCAGTCTCTTGATCCGCAAACTCATCAGGCGCAAATGTTTCGAAAATGATCGCACCCATCAGGCAGGCTCCTCTTCACCGGGCTCAGGGGTTTCAATCCATTTCCTGAGCAACTGTGACGATTCTTCGCCGCGCGCGGCAATGGTGCTGCGCAATTCTTCAAGTTGCGTTTCGGTGCTTGGCGTCAGCTCAATCATGGCCGCGGGTCCACCTGTTGGATCCAAAGGATCAATCTCGCCGTCGACCGCTTCATCAGCCAAACCAATCAAAGGTTCAGGTGGTTCAGGCGGTTGGGCCAACATCGGACGCAGCACAAGCAGGCTCGTGACAAGCGCTACAATTGTCAAAGCAAGCAATTGCAGCAAGTTCATGGCATTGGCGGCTAAAAAATACATGAGGCCAGAGGTGGCAGGTGTCCCCAGACTGGCGATTTGGCTCAGCTGAAGCGATTGTATTGTCACCACATCACCCCGTGCTTGATCAAATCCGATGGCAGATTGCACCAGTTCCTTGAGCGCTTGCAGTTCCTCATCCGGGCGGGGCTGCCATGCACCTTCAGCGCTCTCAATCCCGTCGATCATCACAGCTACACTGATTTTTTTGATCTCGCCGGGTTGCGTCACACGCTCGCGGCGCACCTCAGAAACATCATAGTTGATCCGCTCACGGGTCTCTGCGTTGGTACTGCTGGATTGCCCGCCACCGGCGCCTGCATCACCATCGGGCAGGTTGCTCGCGACAGTTACCGCACCCGGACCACTCCCGGTACGAGATTGATTTTTCTCACTATTATCGGCGCTGATTGCTGTGCGGCTTTGCGGGTCGATACTGCGCTCAACAGTTGTTTCGGAAACGCGATTGGTATCCACCATCACTTCAACAAACGCACGACCTTCGCCAACGCGGGCAGATAAAAGCCGTTCGATACTGGTCTTAAGCTGTGCAGCTCTATTCGTTGGATCGTCGCTGTCGGAAAGTCCGGCCCCTTCTTTGCCAGCGGCCAATGCCACGCCGTTCACAGAGTCAATGACCGTGACGCTGTTGGGGGCGAGCCCAGCGACAGAGGAAGAAACCAGATACCGAATCGCTTGAGCTTGACCGCGTGACAACCCACCCGAAGAAAGTGTTACAGTTACGGACGCAGTGGTTTTTTGAGAGCGATCAAAGATCTGTTTTACAGGGTTTGCGATATGAACCCTTGCGTCGATAACGTTTGGTGATGCCAAGATTGTGCGGGCAAGTTCGCCCTCACGCGCGTACCAATAAGTTGCATCAAACATTTCGGCGGTTGTGCCAAAGCCATTGAGATTTTCAAGGATTTCATAGCCTTGAATGCCGCTCTTTGGCAGTCCTTGACCCGCGAGCGCTAGTCGAAGCTCGTCCCGTCTGCTGCTGTCGACAAAAATCGATTCACCGCGCACTTCGTATTTTGTGCCGTTTTGCTCTAGCTGAGAAATGACCTGACCTGCGCTGGAGGGGTCTAATCCTGCATATAAAAGCGCCATGTTGGGCGCAGATGACATCCTGGCAAGCCCAACGATTGCGAAGAAAGTAACCAAAGCCGCAATAATCGCTATGACGCGTTTGCGCGGCTCCAATGCCTCCCATGTAGACAGGAATTGCACGTCTCAAGATCCCTTCTGGATGTTTTAGCGAGGGAGTTCTCTCCCCGCTTGCTGTTTGTGTCTTATCAATCGAACACGCTTAAGAATTGGTTAGTGGAGATGAGGTTAGAAGGAAGAAATTCAGCAGCACAGAACGAGCTCACAGACATGGCAGACGAAGAAGAGCCCAATGAGGACGGCGCCGAACCCGAAAAAAAGGGTAAGGGCATGCTCTTTGGACTGATAGGGGCCCTTGTTATGGGAGGAGCCGGATTCGCCGCTGTCTTTTTGGGCTTTGTCGGTGGATCAGGTGAAACGATGGAAGAACCTGTAGCTGAGGTTCTGCCGCTCCCGAATGTGAACTTTCTTGCGATGGAAGATATCGTGGTGTCGCTTGGGAAAAATGCATCCTCCAAGCATTTGAAATTTCGCGGACACCTGGAAATCAATCCGCTTTATCTGGAGGACGTGACCCTTCTTTTGCCGCGCGTCTATGACGTTCTAAACACCTTTTTAAGGGCGGTAGATGAAGATGAGATCGCGCGACCTTCATCTTTGATCAAGTTGCGTGCGCAAATGTTGCGCCGGGTTCAAATCGTAACCGGCGAAGGACGTGTGCGCGATCTGCTAATTTCTGAATTTATCTTGAATTGAGGTCGGCCTATGGAGCTTTTTGTTAACTTACTTCTCATTGTCGGCACGCTCTCTGCGGCAACATTCAGTTGGATATTGGCACGGCGTGTCCGCAAATTGTCTGACCTCGATCAGGGGCTAGGGGCCGCAATTGCGGCTCTTTCTTCGCAAGTAGACGATATGCGGGCAGCGCTCATGTCCGCACAACGCCATGCCAGCACCTCAACCACACAGATCGACACATTGACGTCGCGTGCGGAGAAAGCCGCCGCTCGGTTGGAACTGTTGCTCGCCGGGCTTCACGAAAAAGAGGCCGCCAATGAAGTTGACCCGATCCGCGCGCGCAAGCGCAAAGTTGCCAAACTGCGTCGCCAGAAACATCTCGAAGAAGAGGCAAAAAACAAAAAGAAACCCATCGCCGTTGGCGAGACCGAACATGTGCCACCAAATGACCCAACTCGTCAGGAACTCTTAGATTCCATCACCAACATAATCGGGAATCTCCAGCGATGAAGTTTATGAGAACCGCACCCAACCTAACCACAGTCATTTTATCGACTCTGATCGCATCAGGCACATTGCGCACAGCAACCACTGGACTGGCCTACGCCCAAGAAGCTGACATGCAGATGCCTGCAGATATGGACATGGCAGATGAAAATATGCCGATGACCTCGCAAAAGTGCTCTGACATCGACAATCCCGATGCCTTTATCGCGGCCCTCAGGGATCGCGAATCTAACTTGCAAGAACAAGAGTTGCAGTTGCAAATGCGGCGTCAAGATTTGGCGATCTCAGAGCAAATTGTCAGAGACCAAATCGCCAAATTGGAAGCGGCAGAAGAGCGTTTGAGCGCGACGCTTTCTCTCGCGGATGAGGCGGCGGAGAGTGATATTGGTCAAATCACCAGTGTTTATGAAAAAATGAAACCAAAAAGTGCCGCTCAGATTTTTGAGGGCATGGATCCCCGGTTTGCGGCCGGTTTCTTGATGGCAATGAACCCAGAAAGCGCAGCTGCAATTATGACCAATCTGAGTTCCGAAAAAGCGTATTCCGTGAGCGTGCTCATGGCTGCGCGAAATGCGCGTGCTCCAAAAGAATAGGCCTGCTTTTGAGGGATTGTTAATCACAATCCTGCACTAAGTGACCTGAACGGACCCGCTGGGTGGTCTACTTTCCATAAGGGCGAGCAATGATTGGAATTGTCGGCATTGTCGTAATCTTTGTCATGGTTTTCGGCGGCTACACGGCTGCAGGCGGTAAGATGGGGATTATTCTTGGGTCTCTCCCGTTTGAAATGGCCATGATTGGGGGGGCCGCAGCCGGCGCCTTCCTGATTTCAAATGACATGCCATCTGTGAAGCACACGTTATCTGACGTCAAAAAGGTCTTCAAAGGCGCCCATTGGGTCAAAGATGACTACTCAGACATCCTCTGTCTGATGTATGCGCTGATCAAAATTGCGCGCCAAAACCCAGTTGAGCTGGAAGGTCACATCGAAGGACCGGCTGAATCCGAACTTTTCGGCCAATACCCAAGATTGCAAGCGGACCGCGAAACGGTTGATTTGATCTGCGACACGTTCCGCTCTGCATCCATGAATTATGACGATCCCCATCAGGTCGAAGAAGTTTTGGAAAAAAGAATCGAGGAAAAACTGCATCATGCACAACATTCCTCCCACGCATTGCAGATGATGGCGGATGGCTTGCCGGCTCTTGGAATTGTTGCGGCGGTTTTGGGCGTTATCAAAACAATGGCCTCGATTGATCAGCCACCGGAGGTGTTGGGCGGTATGATTGGCGGTGCGCTGGTCGGCACATTCCTTGGTGTTTTCTTGGCCTATGGTCTTGTTGGCCCATTCGCGACAAAGGTCGGCGCGGTCGTCGATGAAGATCAGAATTTTTACAAACTGATCCGTGAGGTGTTGGTCGCAAGTCTGCACAATCACGCCCCCAATATTTGTGTCGAAGTGGGGCGTCAAAACACGCCCGCGCGATACCGACCATCATTTAATGATCTGGATGAACTGCTTCGTGCAGTAAAGGTGGCACCAGCATGATATTACGTGTTTTTTTAACGATACTATTGCTAGGCAGCTTACCCGCCCAAGCAGTCGTGAAAATCACATCAGGCGAGCACGCGACATTTTCGCGGCTCGTCTTTCCCGCATCTGATGACGTCACCTACAAAGTCATCAGCAACAAACGAGAAATTACGGTCACTCTCGAAGGCTTCGCACAAAATTTCGACCTATCCGAAATATTTGATCGCATTCCCAAGACGCGCCTGGTGTCGATAGAGCAATCCCAAAATGGCGACAACGCAAAGCTGACATTAGCCCTTGGATGCGATTGCTTAGGGCTCGCTTACCGGTTGAACCAATATCTCGTGATAGATGTGATCGGTGAAAACGACACGAGGTTTGCCGTATTAGAAACGACCGAAAAGGAACTAGAGCAAGACATTTCTGCGACGGAGCAAGCGTCACTGTCCCGTGTTCCACCAACACGGCGAAAGCAACGCGAAACGGCCGAACCTAGACCAAAACCCCGTTTGACACGCAGCACCCTTGCGCCAGATCTCGATCCTCGCGCTAACCTACATGCTCCCGATGAGCAAAGCATGACGCGCGCTGATCTAAACGCCTCTGACGAGGCCGCTAAGGCGCGAAATTCTTTGCTGAGACAACTAAGGGCCGCAGCACAGGACGGTTTGATTGATCTATCCGAAGATGCTGACATTGAGGAAATGGAGCAGGCAGAGGCCGTGACCCAAGACGAAATGCCCTCGCAAGAAGACATGAAGGCAATGATCGCAGGCATAGACGGGCTAGAATCCATTAGGATAAGACCTGTCGACGAGGTGCCAGACGTTGAAGAAGAAACCGAAAAAGCAATGATGGCCGAGAGGAAGTGCATCTCGGAAAGCCGTCTGGATCCCGAGAATTGGGCTGATGAGCGGGATTTCAATGCACAACTTGCGACCCTGCGCGAAACTTTGCTTGGCGAATTTGATCAACCCGGTCCACGCGCCCTGGAAAATCTGATAAAGTTCTATCTTCATTATGGATTTGGCGTTGAAGCAAACCAATTGCTCAAAACTTATCCGACGGCCTTTCCCGAACGGCAAATGTTGGAGCAAATTTCGCTCATCGTGAATGGCGAAAGTTCCAGCGAGCAGGACTTCTTCGGAACTCCAAACTGCGATGGGCGGGCCGGGCTCTGGCGCGCCCTGAACGGCAGCAGCGACGCAATTCTAGGTGAAGAAGCAGAAAAAACGATTTTGTCAGCATATGGTGAATTGCCGATTTTGATGCGGGATCAGCTTGCCAAGCGTTTCATTGGTGGCTTGATTGAGAATGACCGAATTGAGCTGGCCGAAAAGCTACTTGATATCAACGAGCGAAGCCCAAACATCAAAGAAAGTGAGATCAAGCTGCTAAAAGCCAAGCTTTTGATCAAGGATGAGCGCACGAACGATGCGGAAGACATTTTGAAAACTCTGGTCGCGCAAAATGCGCCCAATTATCAAGAAGCCCTCATCGCTTTGGGCCAAGGTTTTATTGAGCGCGGCGGTCGCTTGCCGTCTGGTTTTGCACAAGATTTGGAAAACGCATCGCTTGAAAACCGCGATACGACTTTGGGGCGCGATCTTTTCAAAACACTGGTCCTCGCCAACATATCCGGCGGTGATCCGATGGATGCGTTTTTAGCGCTGGAGCAAGAGGGTGAAGAAATACTTGGTGAAACGGGGGAGCTTGCAATCCTAGTGAACGATGCGCTTGAGGCATTGTTAAAAAGCAATGCCAAACCCGCAGATGTCGCCAGGATTTCCATAAGGCATGCTGACTTGATCAACAGCGCGTCAGTTTCGCCGACGCTAAAGTCGAAACTGGCGGCGCGTCTGGTCGAAGATGGTTTGTCAAATTTGGCGTTGGAGGTGCTTGAGGACATTCCCCGCAGTGACACAAGCCGCCTGACGGCAAGCAAAGCCCTGATCGCAACCGGGCTGGTCGATGAGGCGCGTCAGGAGCTTGGCATTCTGGACACACCCGAAGCCAGAATAATGCGCGCGCGTCTTAAGTCACGCGAAGGCGACTACCAAGCCGCACGCGAAGAGTTGGGCCAATCAGACGACCCGAACTTCTTTTCAAACTTAGGGTGGCTACAATCTGAACCCACCGCGGACAGCCAAAATCAAGACAAAAAGACACAAGGACGCGTGGCCGCCTCTCGACTGCTCGACGAATTAAACTCTGCAAGCGATAGCGATGCAAAAGAACCAATGATGGCAGAAGAGGTCACATTGGAGGGAACAAGGAGCGTTTTGAAGAAAGCTGTTGATGCACGTCAAACTGCTGAGACTTTGGTAGAAGACCCATAAAGCTGTTCGAAACGTTCAATTCTGAAGCTTCTTTACAATCACTACAGCTCCTAATTGGCTGTTTTGGTACTATTTTTTCACCAATTTGCGCGGTGGTTCCGAATAAGGCGTTGACACCGCTTGCTGCCATGGCCCTAACTATGGGCATGGGCGGGACTGGCGGTGTCGGAACTGCGCACGAAAAGCGCCTTTCACCAAAAAAATAGGGAAGGGCACGTAATGGAAAATCTTGGGAGGATTTTTATCAAGATGGGTATCTTCAAGAAAGCGACTGCTGCTGCGCTTACAGTAGCAACTGCATTTACATTTACCGCATTTGAAGCTGACGCTAAAAAAGTTCGCTGGAAAATGCACTCCGCCTTTGGAACCCAGTTGGCTGTTTTGGGCCGGGTTGGACCTTACATTGCGGATACAGTCAGCGCGATGTCCGACGGCGATTTCGACATCAAAATTTTTGAGCCAGGCGCATTGGCCGGTGGTTACGCTTACTACGATCCAGTGAGCCAAGGCGCTTTTGAAGCAGCCTATGGCACACCGGGCGCAAACCAGGGCAAAAACTCCGCTTTGGCCTTCGCATCCTCATGGCCGTTCGGGCCAGGCACTGGTGAATTCCTAGCATGGTACATGCATGGTGGCGGTCAGCAGATCGTCGAAGAGATTTATGCCCGCGACGGCATCAAATTCTTCATGTGTGGCATCATCCCGCCGGAAACATCCGGTTGGTTCCGCGAGCCGATCACATCGCTCGACCAGCTTAAGGGCCTGAAAATGCGCTTCTTTGGCATGGGCGCCAAAGTGATGCAGAAATTTGGCGTGTCCACACAGCAGCTTGCTGGCGGCGACATCTACCCAGCGCTTGAGCTTGGCACAATTGACGCGACCGAATTCTCAATGCCTGCCATTGACCGTTCGCTCGGCTTCTACCAGATCGCGAAGTACAACTACTTCCCCGGCTGGCACCAGCAGGCAACCACAAACGAAATCCTCGTGAACATGGATGCTTGGAACAAACTGCCTGAGAACTATCAGGTGATGTTCCAGACAGCGTGCCACGCCAATATCGGCCTTGAGTTTGCTGATGGTGAAGCAGCGCAGTACCAAGCGATGCTCGACAACGAGAAAGACGGCGTGACCAACATGGTATGGCCTGATGAAATTCTCGACCAGCTTCGTGGCGCTTGGGACGAAGTGCTTGCAGAAGAAATCGCAGCAAACCCTGACGTGAAGGTTCTGTGGGACAGCTTCTCTGCTTTCCACGAGGGCTACAAAGTTTGGGGTGATCGCGGCTACCTCAAGTAAGCAGCGATCCGTGTCGCGCTAAACACCAGTGCGGCAAGCCAAAACAACGCGCCGACGCGACTGAAAAAGTTGCGTCGGCGTTTCTACCAAAAAAAATAAACCGGCATAAAAATCAATCACATGCCGCGTGCCAGAGGCGAAAAGCCCGGCCAAAACATGGGAGTGAATAGGGGTAATGGACGCCTTATTAGGAATAGCCGCGGTGTTTGACCGCATATCCAGATCGGCAGGCAAAGCCTGTGGCTGGTTGATCCTGCCGCTTGTGGCTGTGATCATGTTCGATGTGGTCACGCGCAAAATTGACTACACGCGTCTCTTCTTCTCGGAATTCACCGTTCAATACGGCTACTCAATCTCGACCATCCTGCAGGATCTGCAGTGGCACTTCCACGCCATGATCATGATGCTGAGCTTCGGTTTTGGCTACCTCGCCAACGCCCATGTTCGCGTCGATGTCTTCCGCGAGCTGCTGCCGCGCCGCGTTCAAGGCAAAATGGAATTTTGGCTCCTCACATTCCTCGCCATCCCTTTCTTAATCATGATGATCCTCTATGGCTTCACCCTGTTCCAGCTATCTTGGAACCAAGGCGAAGGCTCTGATAGTATGACCGGTCTGGACTGGCGCTGGTTCATCAAATTCTTCGTCCCCCTTGGCTTTGTGGTCTGTTTCTTGGCCGTCATCTCCACATGGGCACGCCTTGCTGCGTTCCTATGGGGCAATGAGGCGCAATCCGCAGAAGCCGTTGATAAACTTGAAATATTTGCCGACGACATGTCAGCACTTGAAGAGGCGCGTCTTGCTGCCGAGAAGGCCCTTGAGGCTGAAGCCGCTGCCGCCGCGCAGAAGGTACGTCGCGATGGGGGGAACTAAGCCATGATCGAACTTTGGGAAGTCATCTACGATCATCTCTATGAATTTATCGGGGCCTATATGTTCCTCGCGCTGGCCCTCATGCTCTTCACAGGCATGCCCGTGGCCTTCGCGCTTGGCGGTATTTCGACCCTCTTTGCCTTCTGGTGCATCTGGCTCGAGATCCTAGACTGGCCGATTTTCTACCAAATCATCCAGCGTGTCTGGGGCGGCGATGGAGCTTCAGGGGCGGTGCAAAACCCGATCCTTGTGGCAATCCCCTGTTTCGTCTTCATGGGTACAATGCTGGAGAAATCCAAAGTCGCCGAAGACTTGTTGCACATCCTGCAAGTGATGCTGCGCCGGGTGCCCGGTGGCCTTGCGCTTTCCGTGACGCTCATGGGCACAATCATGGCCGCAACCACTGGCATCATCGGTGCCTCCGTGGTCATGATCACGCTGCTTGCCTTGCCTACAATGCTCGCCCGCGGCTACTCGCCCTCGCTTGCAACCGGCACAATTGCGGCCTCATCGACGCTTGGCATCCTGATCCCACCCTCAATCATGCTGGTCCTCATGGCCAACTTGCTTGCGGTTTCCGTGGGCAACCTCTTCATCGGTGCGATCTTTCCGGGCCTTGTGCTGTCAGGTCTCTACTTCCTCTACATCATTACGATGGCGACCCTGAACCCATCCATCGCGCCACCCATTGGCGATGATGAGCTGACCATGAACCCAACCGACCCGAAGAATACCTACAAATTCCTCGGCATTTCGGCAGCTGCAATCGTGATTGCATGGGCCGGGATTGCACTTGGCTGGGGCGAGGACATCAACTGGCCACTGCTCGCCTTCCTTGCGATCTTCTTTGCAGCCATGCGCATCGGCAAAGCCGAGGGTGACACGTTGCTGGGCGGCATCCTCAAGGGCTTCGTGCCACCGATCTTCCTGATCGTCATGGTGCTTGGCTCAATCTTCGCAGGCTGGGCCACCCCGACTGAGGCCGCAGGCGTTGGCGCCTTTGGCTCCATGGTGCTGGCTTATGTCAACGGCATGCTCAACATGGATGTGCTGCGCGCAGTTGTGCACCGCACCTCGCTCACCACCGCGATGATCTTCCTGATCTTTGTGGGCGCGACGGCATTTTCCACCATCTTCCGCAACGTTTACGGCGAAGACCTGATCATCGAGTTCATCGAATGGCTGGAACTGCACCACTGGCAGCTTCTCTTCATGCTGATGTTCACGATCTTCCTCATGGGCTTCTTCTTTGACTTCCTGGAGATCACCCTGATCATCCTGCCAGTCTTTGCACCCGTGATCCGCGAACTCGCGCCACTCTTTGCACCCCACCTGGGACTGGAGGCGCCAACCAACATGGCAGCCATCCAATTCGTGGAGGCGCAAGTCATATACTGGTTTGCGATACTCGTGGCCGTGAACTTACAAACGTCCTTCCTCACGCCACCCTTTGGCTTTGCGCTTTTCTATATGAAAGGCGTGGCCCCCAGATCGGTGAAAATGCAGGAAATCTACCGCGGTATCATTCCCTTCGTGATGCTGCAGGTTGTGGGCCTCGCACTCGTGGTCTATTTCCCACAACTCGCACTTTGGCTGCCCAATTGGGTCTTCAATTAGCGACGTAACAAACACGTAAAACTGCAAACGCCCGGTCAGATCAGACCGGGCGTTTGCATGTGTAACGGGCGACCACGCTCGGACTTACCCCAAAATCACGCTAAAATCACGCAGCAGATTTTATGATGCTACTGCGACTAACAGCGTGCGATTCGCGCATACAAATACCAAGGGGAAAATAATGTTGCATAACATCAAAAACACACTTCCAATCGGAGTGATCGCAGCTCTTGCGATGGGCTTTGCCGGCACAGCCCAAGCTGCGTCAGTTTCAGGGCTTCAGGAACTCACACTCATCAACTCAAGCGGAACTGCGGATCGCACTCTGGGCGCGGGTACATCTATCACCACAGATTACAACAACGGCAAAATCAGCGCTGAAGTTGCGAGTGATGATCTTCAGCTCGGCGGAATCACTGCGAACAACTCGGTCCAAGGCAATATTCTTTACACGTTCAGGAATACTGGATCGGAAGCGATCGAGTTTTCGGACGGTGCGATCGAGATCAGTTTCGACGCGACCCACGGTCGACCTTCCTTAGATGACGAAGACTATGGGTATTTCGGATTTGGCTATGATCTGGATGCTCAAATTCGGGTCACTCAAGGCGCGGGTCTGCTTCACAATGCGACAGGCGAATATACATATGAGCTCCTGTCCCTTGCAGCCCAAGATCCAGTAACCGGAAACCCGATCATCGGCCCGGATAATTTTCTCGTCTTTGAGGAGCGCGTCGTTAATGATCGCCTAAGCGGGACCAATTTCAGAACTGACCTGCGCACAAAAACAACCACCCAAAGCGACGCGTCTTTGTCCTCGGTCGCCTTCACGGTTCCCGTCGGCGCGGACCTGATTGTGAATAGCTCTCTGCTGATGTGGGCATATACGCAATCAAGCAGCTCCGAACGGCCGCTCACAGGTGATTATGCCTCAGCGTCTTTCATCGACGCACTCAATAGCATGGAAATCACAATCGATTTGGGCAACGGCGTGAATGTCGTGTCAACTGCCCCTGGGGTTTCACCCAATTTCGTGACTGTAGCACCGGGTACTGTTGCTGCGGTTCCGGTTCCCGCATCCCTGCCGCTGATCGCCTTGGGACTTGCCTCGCTTGGCTTCGTCTCCAAACGGCGCTCATCACGTGCATAAACTGCAAACTGAAATATCGTTATGAAGGGGGCACAATATGCCATATGACGAAAAAAATGGAATTTCGCTTGGGCTGCTCACAGCCCTTGCGATAAGCCTCGCTGGCGCGGCTCAAGCTACGTCAATCTCAGGGCTTCAGGAACTCACGCTGATTAGGGCCTCGGGGTCACCAGATAGTGTTCGGGGCTCAGGCACATCTGCAAGCACTGATGTGACCAACGGCTCAATCAAGGCGCAAGTAGCTTCTGACAAAATATCTAGTTCGGGAAACGACGCGAACAATAGCATCACAAGCGGTGTTGCTTATACCTTCCAGAATACCGGAACCGAAGACTTGGTCATTTCAGAGGATGCGATCCAAATCTCATTTGAGGCGACCCATGGTATGCCCTCAGTACAAAACCAAGACTACTATTTCAACGGGTTTGGATATCGCCTTGAAGTGGTCGGTGGCGTTAGCGACGAAAACGTCCCGACGGCCCTTCACTCCATCAATGGTAACTACGATTTTGAGCTAGCTGCTGTTCCAATTCCCGATCCGGTGACAGGCGATCCGATCATTGCCGATGATGGTTTCTTTGTCTTGGAAGAGGGGATTTTCAATGATCGCATAAGCGGCAATAATCTCAAAACTGACTTGCGCACAAAAACTACCACTGAAAGCGATGGGTCTTTTTCTTCGGTTGAATTCGTAGTGCCAAGCGGTACGGAACTCTTTTTGTCCATCACCCTGAATATGTTCGCCTATGTGCAGGCACGCGACCCCGATCAAGGCCTCCCGGATGATTTTGCTACGGCAGCCTTCATCAATTCGCTCAATTCAATGGATTTGATGATCAACTTGGATCAACCCGTGAACATCGTTTCTAACGTGGCTGGCGTGACACCGAATTTTGTGACGTCAGCTACAAGTGTTGCCGCGGTTCCGGTTCCCGCATCCTTGCCTTTGATGGCTGTGGGCATGGCTGCATTGGGCATGTTCTCTAAGCGCCGCTCATCGCGCGCCTAAAAGACTGGGTTGCAGGTTTCCGCTTGTAACACATGCCTCACGACCTTGTGCTTAGGTCTTGGGGGCAAGCCGATCTACTCTCTCCCAAAGAACCTACCTTTGGGAGAGACTTCAAATGATCAGATCAATTGCACTTGGCGCCGCCCTCAGCCTTGCACCAACCCTTGGCGCACAAGCGGACATGATTTCCAAGGAAAGCCCACACTCTGTGGCTCAAACCGTGGACCGCCTCGCAGCAGCCGTCGAAGGGGCAGGGGCCAAGGTTTTTGCACGCATTGATCACGCCGCCGGGGCCAGCTCCATTGGCGCGGATTTGCGCCCAACCCAGATGCTCATGTTCGGCAATCCAAAACTCGGCACACCCGTGATGGCCATGAACCAAGCCGCCGGCATCGATCTGCCGCTGCGCGTCGTGGTTTACGAGGATGCCAGCGGCAAGGTCATGCTGTCCTACCACGCGCCCGACGCCCTTGCCGGGTATGACGGCATCGCCCCGGATGCGGAAATCCTCGCCAAGATGACCGGCGCCTTGGGCAAGCTCACCGACAAAGCAATCGCCCAATAAAACAAGCCTCTGACGGCCTTGCGGCCCCGTGATATCTCTCATACCCTCATGCAATAAAACAAGATTGCTGAGGGTTTTCCCATGTCCGATCTCCACGGCGTAATTGCACCGTTCACAACCGCCTTCACCGAAGCGGATGAACTTGATCTCAAGGCCATCGCCCCCCAAGTCGACTGGCTGATCGAGGCAGGCGTTCACGGCCTTGCCGCGGGTGGATCAACCGGCGAGGGCCACGCGCTAAGCCGCTCCGAATACATGGCACTGATGGGCGAAACAGTGCGCGCCGTAAACGGTCGCGTGCCCGTCGTCGCAGGCATCGTCGCCAATTCCACCGGCGAGGTCGCCGCGCGCGGCAACGAGGTCAAAGAACTCGGCGTCGCCGCCCTCCAAATCACCCCACCGCACTACCTGTTCCGCCCCGATGACGACGCCATGGTCGCCCATTTTCGCGACATCCATGCCGCCTGCAACGTCCCGATCCTGATCTACAACGTCGTGCCATGGTGTTACCTCTCGCCGGACCTGCTGCTCAGGATCATGGCCGAAGTCCCCGGCGTGATCGGCGTCAAGCAATCCGCAGGCGACATGAAACTCTTCGCCGATTTGATGCGCCGCGCCGACCCCAAAAACCTGATCTTCTCGGCCGTCGACGCACTGCTCTACCCCTCCTACATGCTCGGCGCCGTTGGCTCGATTGCCGCGATCCTTTCAACCTGTCCCCATGCCTCGGTCAAAATGTGGAACGCCGTCAAAAACGGCGATCTCAAAACCGCGCAAGACCTGCACGAGAAACTGATGCCGGTCTGGGACGCAGTGGGCCAGGACAACATGCCTAGCCTTGTGAAATACGCCCAAGCCCGCCAAGGTGTGCCCGCAGGCTTGGCGCGAAAACCAACATCCCCCGCAAGCCAGTCACAGCGCGACGAAATCGACCGCGTGCTTGCGCCCCTGATCTGATCCGGAGACCACTATGCTGATCGACCTTCGCACTTATGTCTGCCACGCGGGCAAGC
>CAZQMR010000070.1:0-14541 GCA_964594465.1 uncultured Rhodobacterales bacterium | reverse complement strand
ACCAAGGGCGATATGGGACATGTGGCGCGGCGTGCGGCGGCAGACATCAAAGGAGCACTTGGGCTCACGGCGCAAAGTGACGGTGTGGATGTGTTAATCGTTTCGTCGCAAAGCGGAGAGGGTGTTGACGAGGCCGTGGCAGCACTGGCGCAATTGGTACCGCTTGATCTTGAGCTGAGACGGCAAAGCGCAGCACAAAAATGGTCTCAGGAGCAAATTGCCGGCGCATATGGGCGATTCGGGTTGAGGCTGAAAAGATGTGATTTTGGCAACAGTATGGCACCATTTGGGCACACAGCGCATTTATTGGATGATCTTGGCAAGAAACTTGAGACCTTTCTGCCAAGCAATTGATTAATTGGTTAAATCATGCATTTTGCAGGTGTAGTTCGCTACAGTGCGAGGCTCTTTCTTTCCAAAAATTGCACATTTTCAGCGCACTAGGCCATGGACTTACATCGCGAAAACAGCCAAATAAGGCACAGTTATCTATGCAATCCGGGGGCAACAACGTAGGCTCATGTATCGAGCTGAACGAGGTTAGCTTTGTTGAATGAAATTTAATCTGTTTGTGAACCGTAAACTTCGGTCCAGATTTGCTACTGCCAGCATCTCTGCTTTTTTGGGTTTGGCTGTTTCCGCCGTCCTGCCGATGAGCCAAAGCGCTGCCTCAACTGAGGTGGAAACATCGGATGCTTTGCTTCAAGAGCAAATCACACTGCAAATTGTGTCTGTTATGGGCCAAGAGCAGTCGCTGAAATCCGCGGCACTGTCGACCCAGATCACAGCTTATCCCGGTCGTGCAATGGAACGTCTCAAGGACGCCAAATTGCCGATTGATGAAATTCACGCTCAAGCCGGCTTTTCAAGCTACGGCGAGACCACGGAAATCAGCGAAAAGATTTACGTAAGCGATTTCGCATTGTTTGATCCCAACCGTCCTTCTTCTGGATATGCGGTTGCATTGCGCCCAGTTGAGCGGGTCAAACCCGGCTGGAAATGTCTTGCCGAGGCGCTTTACTTTGAAGCGCGTGGCGAAAGCGCGCAAGGTCAGACTGCGGTTGCCGAGGTTATTCTGAACCGGGTCGATCATCGCCGCTGGCCGAACACGATTTGCGGTGTGATTGAGCAAAACCAGCATCGCAAAAATGCGTGCCAGTTTTCTTATATCTGCGATGGCCTGCCCGAGCGGATTACGGAGCGTCGCGCGTATTCACAGGCCAAACGGATCGCGCTTGATATGGTCGGCGGTAAGCCTCGCACGCTCACAGGTGGTGCGACACACTATCACGCAGATTTTGTGAGCCCCGGCTGGGCCCGCCGCCTGACCAAGACGACCAGCATCGGCACGCATATCTTCTATCGTAAAGGCACGCGCGTCACCCGTCGCTAAAGTTCTGGGTGATGAGCGTATGACCGCAATGGGGCGCGTTGCGTTTGATCGCAACCGCTGTGCCGACAGCACCAAGTTTGGGGTCCAGAATATTGCGGCGATGACCTGAAGAATTCATCCACCCGACCATTGTGGCCCGCGCGAGACTTGCGTAACTGTGTATCGGCACAGGCTTCCCCGACGTTTCAAATTGGCACTTGGCCGCATTTCTGATCACGAAACGCTGGCCGCCAAACGCATAAACACTGAATTGTGCAATGTTCTCAGCGGCACGACGATAGCGCACGCCGCCCTTATCAAGCCGCGTCTGCATCGTTTTGCGCCCCCGCGTAGGGGAGGTGTGGGAAAAGTAGTTTTTGGCGACCATATCCGCTGAATGGCCTTGCGCCACACGGGTCAGAGTTTTTGAGGTGGTCATGTTTGCCAGCCCACGGTTGCAGCGTTCTTGATTGACGAGCCGGGTCACGGCTTCGCTGAAAAGCGCTTGATCTGGCGCTTTCACATTCAGGTCGGTTTGAAATTTCCCGCTTAGATTGGCTTTGCATGCAAACGCGGTGCTGGGCAGAATCAGCGCAATTGTCAGTATTTTGAGCATCGTTATCTCCTGTAATCTGCCTCAAAAAACCGCCTTTATCCTTGCTTTGCAAGCTTTGCGTGACTAGCTGTTGGCCGAGTGGGAATTTTTGGGAATTGAGGCATGAGCAGAGATCTACTGACGGCGTTTGAACCGCCGATGGCACGCTCAATTGCGCAAGGTGACAGCGAGCAGCTGGATCGCATTTCCGTGCGGGATTATCTGCGCGAGGTTGAAATCGGTGCCTTTCAGAGCGAGCGCGGTGTGACCCAACGCATCCGCTTTAATGTTGTGCTCGAAGTGTCCAAACATTCTGCGGCCCAGGATGACGATGTCGATAAAGTCATTTCATATGATACGATCACCGAGGCCATCGAAGAACAGTTGCGCACTGAGCGGATCAATCTGCTCGAAACGCTGGCAGAACGGGTGGCTGAGCGTTGTCTTGAGGATCGCCGTGCAGTGCAAGCCTTTGTTCGTATTGAAAAACTTGATCGCATTCCCGGCGCTCTTGGTGTTGAGATTGCCCGCAAGCGCGTAAGCGAAGAGACGCCGCGCGTGATGGAGAAGGCTGAGGCGATTGAACCGGAGGTCGTGCGCCCGCGTGTGGTGCTGTTGGGCAATGATCTGATCGCCAGCGCGCATCTGGCTGAATGGCTCGACGCACTTGATGCCTCTGATGTGCCGGTGATCCTCTGCGTTGGTCCGGCTGATGCCGCACAACCCCAAGCGATGCACGCCAATCCGGCCCGCCGGATCGCATTACTGTCGATTGAGCAAAACGCATGGGTCTTGGCCTCGCATGATGATCGCTGCGTTGTTGTTGACAGCCGAACCGAGCTTGATTGGGCGATGAAGCAGGGGATGATGTCTGTTTGGGCGCCCTCCAAGCTCGCCTACAATGCGGGTGATATTGAGGTTGAGGATCGCAAGACGGCCTCGTCACTTGCGGCGTGGTTTGTGCGCAGTTTTGACGCAGTAGATGCGATCTGTGTGGGCACGGTTGAGGGTGAGTCTGAGGGTTTCACCAGTGTGGCCCTTGGCCCGGTGCCGGACGGGTTGATTTAACGCAGCCACGATCCCTTGCAGCTTTTGGGTTCCTGCTTTAGAGGCAGGTCCAAGGCGAAAACACAGCTTGTGTGCCTTGTTTCGAAAATGATCAGCAAGATGTGATGAGGCGCAAATGAACCCGCGCGCAGAACGGCTTATGCCATTCCTAAAATGGATGCGGCAGTCCAATGCCGAAACCTTGCGCGCCGATGCCTTTGCCGGTTTTACCAACGCGGCTATCGTTTTGCCCCAAGGCGTCGCCTTTGCGGTGATTGCGGGTCTGCCCCCTGAATATGGCCTCTACACGGCGATGATCACGGCAGTGATTGCGGCCCTGTTTGGCTCCTCCATGGTGATGGTTTCGGGGCCAACAACGGCGATTTCTGCGGTGTTCTTTGCGACGTTGCAGCCCTTTGCAGAACCAAACACCGAGCTTTTCGTGGCCTATGCGCTTTTGCTCACGATCATGGTCGGTCTTGTGCAGATCGTGGCCGCACTTGCGCGGCTTGGTGCGATGGTGTCTTTCGTATCCCATTCGGTGATGATCGGTTTTACTGCGGCTGCAGCTATTTTGATTGGTGTCAGTCAGTTAGCGGGTGTTCTTGGTGTGAATGTTGAGCCGGGCGGCACGGTTGTGGAGCGGGTGATCCGGGTGTTTTCCGCGTCAGGTGATGCCAATGGCATAGCGGTCGCCATTGCCGCTGTGACCTTTGTGACGCTTCTGGTGACGCAAAGGATTTCAAAGAAGCTGCCGGGCTTTTTGATTGCGCTTGTGGTCGCGAGCCTGCTTGGGATCGCGCTTAACGCTCAAGACGCGGGCGTGAGCATGGTCGGCTCGCTTCCCTCCGTGGTACCGAGCTTTCAACTGCCACACGTGTCGCTGGATGCACTGCAAGACCTCACCGAAGGCGCCATTGCCATTGCGCTGATCGGTCTGTTGGAGGCGATTTCCATTGGGCGCGCTTTTGCCATGCGCCGCCATGAGCGCTTTGACGCAAATCAGGAAATCCTCGGCCAAGGCCTGTCCAATTTCGTCGGTGGGTTCTTTCAGGCCTATGCAGGCTCCGGCTCCTTCACCCGCTCTGGCGTAAACGAGGAATCAGGGGCGCGCACGCCCTTTGCGGCGATCTTTTCCAGCGTTTTCCTCGCGCTTCTGTTGTTGCTCGTTGCGCCCTATGTGGCTCTGATCCCGACCCCGGCCATGGCCGCGCTGATCCTGTTTGTGGCCTATAAACTGATCAACCAACGCGAAATCCGCCACATCATTGACAGCTCTTATTCTGAAACTGTGATCCTTGGCATCACCTTTGCGGCTGGCCTGCTGATTGAGCTCGATTTTGCGATTTACCTCGGCGTGATCGCTTCGCTTTTGGTGTTCCTGAACCGCACGGCGCACCCTTCGCTGCAAGTTGGTGCGCCCCAAACTGTCGATGGCGAGCGCAAATTTGTTGACTCAGCGGCAGAGAAAGCAACGGAATGCCCGCAAATCAGCATCATTCGCCTTGATGGCACGCTTTATTTTGGCTCTGTTGAGCAGGTGGAAAAGAACCTGCGCAGCATTGAAGAGACCCATCCCCAGCTTTTGCAAAAGCTGCTGGTGCTCAAGGGCGTGGGCAATGTTGATCTGGCCGGGGCCGATCTGATCATTGATGAGACGCGATCGGCCCGCGCGGACGGCGGCGATTTCCGCCTGATCTGCAACTTCCCGCCTTTGGTCAATCGCCTCAAGCGTTTGCATGTGATCGAGGAAATTGGTGAGGCGAACCTTCATGCCAACAAAAGTGCTGCCATCACCTCTGCGGTGAAGGCGGCGGATGATACGATTTGCCAGACCTGCCGCGCACGGGTGTTCCATGAATGCGCAGGCAAAGCTGGGGCGCGCGAGGCCATGCGCGATTACGGGTATTGAGCATGGATGTTTCAATCCGCGAAATGGGCGCAATAGATCGCGCGGTTTGGGCTGAAATGTACGGGCATCTTTATCCCAACCATACGCAAGCATCCTTCCTGACCGAGATTGACCGGATATTGCGCGCCGAGAGCCGCCGTGCGTTTCTGGCAGAGTATCAGGGCAGGGCGGTTGGCTTTGCGGAATATGCCGAGCGTCCCTATGCCAATGGCTGCGTGTCTCAGCCGGTGCCCTTTCTTGAGGGGATTTGGGTAGAGGGCGCTTATCGCCGCCGAGGTGTGGCGCAGCTTTTGTTAGGGCATGTGGAAGCCTTGGCCAAGTCGCGCGGCTTTGCGGAGCTGGGATCGGATGTTGATCTGGCCAATGACGCCTCTCATGCAGCCCACGCGACTTGGGGGTTCGAAGAAACAGAGCGCGTTGTATACTACCGCAAAACTCTGGATTAGCCATGAGCACGCTCTATTATAGACCAATCGTTCAATGCGATGCAGCTCGCCCCGATAGCGCGTTGCCGCTCGCAGGTGGCCCGCTTTGGTTTGATCACGTTGAGGTTTTGTCGCGCGAACAAACGGGCGAACTCATGGCGGCAAGGGCGCTGCCAAGTATCGTTCGCGCCCGCCTGACCACGCTCCGCACACCCGTTGCAGGGCTGACATTCTCACAGCCGCGCATCATGGCCGTGCTCAACACCACGCCCGACAGTTTCTCGGACGGCGGCGATCACGCAGCCTTGGAAGACGCTCTTATCGGGGCTAATCGCTTGATCGCGGAGGGTGCTGATATGCTTGATATTGGCGGCGAGAGCACGCGGCCCGGTGCGGATTTTATTCCAAGTGATGTGGAAATTGAGCGCACGGTGCCAGTGATTGAAAGCCTCGCGGATACGGGCGTCCCGATTTCCATCGACACGCGCAAGGCAGATGTTGCGCGAGCGGCCTTTAAGGCAGGCGCTATGCTCTTTAACGATGTGAGTGCGCTTAGTTTTGATCCTGAGAGCCTTGAGGCCGCCGCCGCAATAGATGCGCCGGTTTGCCTGATGCATGCGATGGGTGATCCCAAAACCATGCAGAAAAATCCGAGCTACGACAATGTGTTGCTGGATGTGTTTGACTACTTGCAAGAGCGCATCGATATGTGCGTGGCCGCTGGCATAAAGCGCGAAAACATCATCGTCGATCCGGGCATCGGCTTTGGCAAAACACTTGAGCATAATCTGACCCTAATCCGCGGTCTTTCCCTGTTTCACGCTCTGGGCTGTCCCATTTTACTGGGTGTGTCGCGCAAACGCTTTATCGGAACGCTGGGCAATGCACCCGATGCCAAGGACCGCGCGCCCGGCTCGATTGCACTTGCGCTGGAAGGTTTGCGTCAGGGTGTTCAAATGCTGCGGGTTCATGATATAAAAGAAACCAAACAAGCCATAGCGTTGTGGGGTGCGAGCAGACCCTAGCGCAAGAAAAGGGTGAGATATGGGGCGCAAGTATTTTGGCACCGATGGGATTCGCGGTGAGGCCAACAAAGGATCCATGACAGCCGATATGGCACTGCGCATTGGCCAAGCGGCCGGGCAATATTTCAGCAGAAGCGACGGTTCGGGCCGGGTTGTCATTGGCAAGGACACGCGCCGCTCTGGTTACATGCTGGAGAATGCGCTCACTGCGGGCCTCACCAGCGTGGGCATGGACGTGTTTTTGTTTGGCCCGGTGCCGACCCCAGCTGTGGGGATGCTCACGCGCTCCATGCGGGCAGATGTCGGCGTGATGATTTCCGCCTCGCACAACCCGTTTCAGGACAATGGCATCAAGTTTTTTGGGCCCGACGGGTACAAGCTGTCCGACAAGGTCGAAACCGATCTGGAAGCGATACTTGATCAAGACGCAGAGCTGGCTGAGCCACTGAAAATCGGATCTGCGCGCCGCTTTGAAAGTGGTCGTGGGCGCTATCAGGAGTTCGTCAAAACAGCCTTTCCCCGTGAACAACGGCTGGATGGATTGAAGATCGTGGTCGATTGCGCCAATGGGGCTGCCTACCGAACCGCGCCGCAGGTTCTTTGGGAGCTTGGGGCGGAGGTTATCCCAATCGGGGTTGAGCCCAATGGCTTCAATATCAACGAGAATTGCGGCTCCACGCATCCTGAAACCTGTGCGGCCCGCGTGCTGACGGAAGGGGCTGACCTTGGCATTTCCCTTGATGGCGACGCGGACCGCGTGATGATCATTGACGAGAAAGGTCAGGTCGCAGATGGCGACCAGATCATGGGACTGATTGCGTCCAACTGGGCATCACATTCGCGTCTTGCTGGCAACACGCTGGTCTCGACTGTCATGTCCAATCTCGGGCTGGAGCAGTTCTTGAACTCCCGCAATATCAAGCTTTTGCGCACAGGCGTTGGTGATCGCTATGTGGTCGAGGCGATGCGTCAAGGTGGGTACAATCTTGGCGGTGAGCAATCGGGCCATATCGTGTTCCGTGATTTTGTGACCACGGGGGATGGATTGCTGGGGGCTTTGCAGTTCCTTGCCGCCTTGGTTGATACTGGGAAAGCTGCGAGCGAGCTGTGCAACGTGTTCGCGCCATGCCCACAAGTGCTGGAAAACGTGCGGTATTCAGGCGGTGATCCGTTGGCAGCGGCCTCTGTCATCAAGGCGATCAAGGCGGGCGAAGATAGATTCGGCAGTGATGGCCGCCTTGTGATCCGCAAGTCCGGCACCGAGCCTTTGGTGCGGATCATGGGGGAGTGCAATGATCCGAGCCTTTTGAACGAGGTGGTGATGGATATTCGTCAAGAGTTGGAAGCCGCGCTTTAGGGTCGAAACCTGCGTGCAGGCGCTCGTGCGAGCGCAAGCCCGGTCAGGATCAGGATCAATGCCCCCAAGAACTGTGGCGGTACGGCTTCGCTCAAGATCAGGGCACCAAAAAGCACGGCCCAAATTGGCACCATGTAATTGACCAGTGTCATAAAGGTCGGCCCGGCTGAGTTGATGATCCGCACAAGCATGACTGTCGCCAGCGCGGTTGGGAAAACACCCAAGAAAACAAGTGCCATTGTTGGCAGCAAACTTAGATCGCGCGGAAGGCCCTCGATCCAAAGCGCGGCTGGCAGAATCAGGACCGCCCCCATCAACAGACCAGCCGCCGAATAGGCGAGCAGCGGCACCGGTGGGCAAAGCCGCGTGATGATCGAGCCAATCGCGTAACAACAGGCCGCACCAACGCAAGCAAACCTTGCAAGGCTCTCCAGTTCCGCCCCGCTCGATGCAAATGCATCGAGCCCAATCAACAGCACAACTCCTGCAAAGCCGACCGCAAACCCCGCGACCTTAGCAAGGCTCATTCGCTCACCGGGCACCAGAAAATGCGCCAACGGCAAGGCCATCAGCGGCACCACAGCCATTGTGATCCCAGCAAAGCCAGACGTGACCGATTGCTGCCCCCAGCTCAGCAGCGAAAAGGGCAGGGCATTGGTGAAAATCGCAAACCCAAAGGCATGAGCCCAGATGCGCGGACCTTGCGGGGCGCGCCAGCGCGGCAACCCATACCCAAAAGCATAGCTCAGGATCAAAAGCACTAAGGCCCCAATGGCGATGCGCAGGCCCGCAATCGTGAGCGGGCCAAAACTGTCAAGGGCGATTTCCACAGTCAGAAAGGAACTGCCCCAGATCAGGCCAAGCGAAATCAGGAAAAGCCAATTGATCAGGCCGGGTTTTGGAAGCGCATCATGGGTCATGTGCAAGCTCTCTGCTCAAACCTGCGCAACAACAAGGCAAATTTCTGCGAATGCCCCAAAAATGCCGCTTGCGCGACTCTTCCGACTTGCTTAACGACACAACTGGGACTGTCGCGCGGCTAGGGCGTACGGCGGCCGTCTCAGGAAACACGCCCCGACGATGGAGCCGTCAATGAGCTTCCCCAATCCCGCGCAGGGCGATCTGCGCGCGTCAATGCCTGACGTTAAACCGCAAAACCCTTCCTTCTCCTCGGGCCCATGCCCCAAACGCCCCGGCTGGACTATGGAAGACGTGGCCAAGCGTGTCTGGGCAGGCCGCTCGCACCGTGCCGCTGGCCCCAAGGCGCAGATCAAAGGCGTGATTGACACAACCGCTGATCTGCTCGACCTGCCAGAGGGCTATCGCCTTGGCATCGTGCCTGCGTCTGACACCGGCGCTGTTGAGATGGCGCTTTGGTCGATGCTTGGCGCGGCCCCGGTTGATGTGCTGGTCTGGGAGAGCTTTTCCAAAGGCTGGGCTTCCGACATCACCTCTCAGCTCAAGCTTGACGATGTAAACGTGCTGGATGCGCCGTACGGCGAACTGCCCGACCTCACTGCGATCCGCCCTGAGGCTGATCTCGTCTTTGCTTGGAACGGCACCACATCCGGTGCGCGGGTTCCAAATGCGGACTTCCTGAAAGATCACAAAGGTCTCGTGATTTGCGATGCAACTTCTGCGGTTTTTGCGCAAGATCTCGACCTCACCAAGCTCGATGTCGTGACGTTTTCTTGGCAGAAAGTCATGGGCGGGGAGGGCGCGCATGGCGTCATTATCCTCTCGCCCAAAGCGGTTGAGCGGCTCGAAACATTCGCGCCCGAGCGTCCGCTGCCAAAGATTTTCCGCATGACCAAAGGCGGCAAATTGATCGAGGGCATTTTCACGGGTGCCACCATCAACACGCCGTCCATGATGGCCGTGGCGGATGCTGAGGATGCGCTCGCATGGGTCAAAAGCATCGGCGGCCTCAAAGCCATGCAGGAGCGTGCGGATAACAACTTTGCCGCACTTCAGGACTGGGTCGATGAGACCCCTTGGATCGAAAACCTCGTGGCTGATCCTGCCCTGCGCTCCAACACATCTGTCTGCCTTTCAATCACTGATCCTCGCATCACAGCGCTGGACGAAAAAGAGCAGCGCGCCCTCATCAAAGAGATGACAGCAATGCTCGACAGCGAGAACGCAGCCTATGACATTGGCGGCTACCGCGATGCCCCTCCGGGCCTGCGCATCTGGTGCGGTGCCACTGTTGAAACCAACGATATAGACGCTCTGACGCCTTGGCTCGATTATGCCTTCGCCGCTGTCACAGTTAACCTTAAGGACTAAGAAAAATGCCTAAAGTACTGATTTCTGATAAACTCTCGACTGCCGCTGTAAAGATTTTCGAAGACAACGGCCTTGATGTCACTTTTGAGCCTGATCTGGGCAAAGACCCTGAAAAGCTCGCCAGCATGATCGCGGATTACGATGGTTTGGCCATTCGCTCTGCCACCAAAGCAACGGCTGAGCTGATTGCCAAGGCGGACAATCTCAAGGTGATTGGTCGCGCTGGTATTGGTGTGGACAATGTGGATATCGCCGCGGCGTCTTCCAAAGGGATCGTGGTGATGAACACGCCTTTTGGCAACTCGATCACCACCGCTGAGCACGCGATTGCCATGATGTTTGCTGTGGCGCGCCAGATCCCGGCGGCCGATGCCTCTACCCAAGAAGGCAAATGGGAAAAGTCCCGCTTTATGGGTGTTGAGATCACTGGCAAAACGCTGGCGCTGATTGGTTGTGGCAACATTGGTTCTGTCGTGGCGTCCCGTGCGCTTGGCCTCAAGATGAAGGTTGTGGCTTATGACCCGTTCCTCTCTGCCGAAAAGGCGACGGAGATGGGTGTTGAGAAAATCGAAGAGCTTGATGACGCGCTTGCCCGCGCTGATTTCATCACGCTGCATTTGCCCAAAACCGAGAAAACCGCGAACCTGCTGAGCGCGGAACGCATCGCCAAGATTAAGCCCGGTGCGCGCCTTGTGAACTGTGCCCGTGGTGGCCTCGTGGATGAAGAGGCGGTTGCAGCCGCACTCAAGTCCGGCCATCTCGCTGGCGCGGCTTTTGATGTTTTCGCCGTGGAGCCTGCCCAGGAAAGCCCTCTCTTTGGTTTGCCAAATGTCGTCTGCACGCCGCATCTGGGTGCCGCGACAACAGAGGCGCAAGAAAACGTCGCTCTCCAAGTGGCAGAGCAAATGTCTGACTTCTTGCTCAAGGGCGCGGTTTCCAACGCGATCAACGCGCCGTCTGTTACAGCCGAGGAAGCGCCTATTCTGAAGCCTTGGATTGAGCTGTGCGAAATGCTGGGCGGTTTTGCCGGTCAGGTCACCGAGAGTGCAATCGACGAAATCGAGATCGAGCTTGTGGGCCGCGTGGGCGAGCTGAACCGCAAACCGCTTACCGCGACCCTCACCGCTTCGTTGATGAAGCCGCTGGTTGGCGAAGGTGGCGTTAACATGGTTTCCGCACCAATCGTGGCGCGCGAGCGTGGCATGAAAATCACTGAAACCCGCAAGGATGCGCAAGGTGCTTTTGGTTCCTATGTACGCCTGATCGTGAAATCCGGCGCACAAACCCGCTCTGTTGCTGGTACGATCTATTCCGACGGTCGTCCGCGTTTCATTCAGATCAAGGGCATCGGCCTAGAGGCGGAGCCACAGCCGCTCATGCTCTACACCACCAACGATGACACGCCCGGCTATGTCGGTGTGCTGGGCACAAAGCTCGGATCACTTGGCGTGAACATCGCAACCTTCGCTTTGGGGCGTGCAGAAAAAGGTGGCGAGGCGATTGCGCTTTTGGGCGTTGATTCTGACCTTTCCGAAGAAACGCTGGCTGAAATCGCGGCACTTCCGCAGGTCACACAGGCCAAAGCAATCCGTTACTAAAATTAGAGCCGCGCCCGAATCGCTTGGGCGCGGCTTTTCCCTGTTCAATAGCACTCAAGGCGCTACACTCTTCCTCATCAAGCCAGTCATACCAGCGAGGAAAACATGTCAGACGCGCCCATCATTGCCCAAAAAGCCCCGTACCCTGTGGATGTAGAAGAAGGTAAATCCTACTTCTGGTGCTCCTGCGGCAAATCCTCCACCCAGCCGTTCTGCGATGGCACCCATAAAGGCTCGGAATTTGCGCCTGTGAAGTATGAGGCGGAGAAAACCGGCAAAGTGTTCCTGTGTGGCTGCAAGCATTCTGCCAATGGCGCGCTATGTGACGGCTCGCATAAAGAGCTTTGAGCCAAAAAACCGCGGCCTTTCGCGCCAAACCTGAATAATCCGGTTTCTATCAGGCCAACTGCACCGTATAGAGCGGTCGGTTATTCCATCCAAAGAGGGTTTCGATGGCAAATGTGGTCGTGGTTGGTGCTCAGTGGGGCGATGAAGGCAAAGGCAAGATTGTCGATTGGCTGAGTGAGCGCGCCGATGTGATTGCCCGTTTTCAGGGCGGTCACAATGCGGGGCACACCCTGGTCATTGAGGGCGAGGTTTATAAGCTTCACGCGCTGCCATCAGGTGTTGTGCGCGAGGGCAAGCTTTCGGTCATTGGCAACGGTGTTGTGCTTGACCCGTGGCATTTGATCAAAGAGATCGAAACTCTGCGCGGCCAAGGCGTCACCATCACGCCCGACACGCTGATGGTCGCGGAAAACACGCCGCTCATTCTGCCATTCCACGGCGAGCTGGATCGCGCCCGCGAAAACCAAAATTCAGTTGCAAAGATCGGCACCACAGGGCGCGGCATTGGTCCGTGCTATGAAGATAAGGTCGGGCGTCGCGTGATCCGTGTGGCCGACTTGGCCGATAACGCCACGCTTGAACTGCGCGTTGATCGCGCGCTGGTGCATCACAACGCCCTGCGCAACGGTCTTGGCCTTGAGCCGATTGATCGCGACGGCTTGCTGGCAACCTTGCGCGAAATTGCTCCCGCGATCCTCGAATATGCTGCCCCGGTTTGGAAAGTGCTCAATGAAAAGCGCAAAGCTGGCAAACGCATTCTCTTTGAGGGCGCCCAAGGCGCGCTGCTCGACATTGATTTCGGCACCTATCCTTTCGTCACCTCCTCCAACGTGATCGCAGGGCAGGCGGCCACCGGCACGGGTGTTGGACCCGGCGCCATTGATTTCGTGCTGGGCATTGTCAAAGCCTACACCACCCGCGTTGGCGAAGGCCCGTTCCCAACGGAGCTTGATGATGAAGATGGCGACCGCCTCGGGACACGCGGCCATGAATTTGGCACGACCACCGGGCGCAAGCGCCGCTGCGGCTGGTTCGATGCCTGCCTTGTGCGCCAAACTTGCGCCACATCTGGCGTCACTGGTATCTCGCTCACCAAGCTTGACGTGCTCGACGGCTTTGAAACACTGAAAATCTGCACCGGCTACAAGCTTGACGGTGAGGCGCTCGACTATTTGCCCACCGCCGCCGACCAGCAAGCCCGCGTAGAACCGATCTACGAGGAAATGCCCGGCTGGTCCGAAAGCACCGAAGGCGCGCGCAGCTGGAACGATCTGCCAGCGGCGGCCATCAAATACGTGCGCCGTGTCGAAGAACTCATCGGCTGCCCGGTTGCGCTGCTCTCCACCTCGCCGGAACGGGATGATACTATTCTCGTCACCGACCCGTTCGCCGACTGATGGCGCTCAAGTACAAAACCCGGCGGCGCCTGTCGCTTCTGGCCCTCGTTGTGGGGCTGCCAGCCTATATCGTTGCGGCAATTGCGCTGGTGAATTGGTTTGAACGCCCCCACATCATTGTGGAATTTCTGATCTATGTCGGGCTGGGCGTGTTATGGGCGATTCCGCTCAAAGCGATCTTCAAAGGTGTGGGAAAGCCTGATCCAGACGCGGAATAGCTGCACAAAATCTGCAAAATAGTGGTTCCAGACTCTGTTAAGACAAACTACAACTGGCACCATGAAACAGTTTTTCTATGCCCTTTTGCTGGCCGCCACTTGTAGTCTGTTCGCACCAACTGTGCTGGCCCAGTCAAATAGCGCCGGCCCAAGTCAAGCCAATCAAGTTCTGGCGCTTGTTCAACAAGGTAAGTTTGACGAAGCCCGCGCCTTGCTGCGCAGCTTTGAGGCAGGCACGCTGGACGTGCTTTATCTGGAAGCGCAGATCCAGCGCGCTGAGGGCAAGCCGGACGAAGCAGTGAAGACGCTGCGCGGGATCCTTGCGGCAGAGCCGGGGCTGATCCTTGCCCGCCGCACCCTTGCGCAAACCCTGATTGATATGCGTGACTTTGAGGCGGCTGAGTTTCATCTGAAAATCCTCAATCGCTCCGACCCCAATCCGACCGCCCGGGATAGCTACCGACAAGCATTGGCGCGGATTTCTCGCGAGCGCCCCTATGGTTTCAATGCAAGTTTCTCGCTTGTTCCGTCCTCCAACATCAATCGGGGAACGTACAACAGTGAATTCGAAATTGATGCTGAGGGCAACACCATCGAAATCACCAGCGTCGGGGAATCTGGGGTTGGGGCACAGTTTGGTCTTTCGGGCTATCTGACCAGCCAAGTCAGCGAGCGCGGATCTTTGACGTTTTCCGCAAACGGCCTTTACACAAAATACTCAAAGCAGGAATTTGACAGCTCCCAGATCGGTGTTGCGGTCACTTATGCGCTGAACCTTGGCGAGACCAGCTGGGAGTTTGGCCCGAATTTTCGCCGCAATATTGAAGCAGATGAATTTAGCCGTTCAACTTATGGCTTTGGGATCACCCATCGCCGACTGCTTGATCCGCGCACCCGCCTTACATTTGGTTTGAATGCCGCGCGGGTGGTCTATGACGAAGTGGACAACCAGACCGGC
>CAZQMR010000069.1:0-14589 GCA_964594465.1 uncultured Rhodobacterales bacterium | reverse complement strand
TGCTTCAACATGCTGATGGGCCAGCTCAAACCGACCAGCGGCGAGGTGTGGTTTCAAGGCGAAAACATCACCAGAATGGCACCGCGCAAAATTTGGCGGCGCGGCGTTGGGCGGACCTTTCAGATCACGGGCACCTATCCCACGATGACCGTAATCGAAAATGTGCAGATGGCGCTGATCAGCCATGCGGGGCAGGTGTTTTCGATCGGGGCTTACGCGCATCGGCTTCACCGAAGTCGCGCAATGGAGCTGCTCGAACTGGTTGATATGGCCGAGCAGGCGGAGCGGGCAGCGGCGGTTCTGGCCTATGGCGATTTGAAACGGCTGGAGCTGGCAATTGCGCTTGCCCATAGCCCGAGCCTGTTATTGATGGATGAACCAACCGCCGGTATGGCCCCCAAAGAGCGGATAAAACTGATGCAACTTGTGGCCGATATTGTCGCGGATCAAGAGCTGTCGGTGCTGTTCACCGAGCATGACATGGACGTGGTTTTTGCCCATGCGCATCAGGTTATGGTGCTCAATCGCGGCGAGCTGATCGCTAAAGGGGACGTCGAAACTGTGCGCAATGATGCGCGGGTGCGCGAGGTCTATCTCGGCGGTGGGATGGTGTTCGCAGATGCTTGAAGTCAGTGCAATCAACAGCTTTTACGGCAAGGCGCATATCCTGCACGACCTGAGCTTTTCGCTTGGCAAGGGCGAGGTGGTGGCGCTTTTGGGCCGCAACGGCGCTGGCAAAACCACGACGATCAAATCGATCATGCAAATGGTGCGCCCGGCAACGGGCCAAGTGGTCTTTGACGGTTTGGATATTTCCCGCCAACCACCCCATAAAGCGGCCAAGCTCGGCCTTGGCTATGTGCCCGAAGAGCGCCGGATTTTCACCGATTTGACCGTCGCTGAGAACCTGGAAGTGGGGCGCCAACCCGCACGCGAGGGCGTTCCGGCTTGGAGTGTCGAGCAGTTGTTTGAGCTGTTTCCCAATCTGTCCGAGCGGCGCGGCAACCGGGGCAAGGCGCTGTCTGGTGGGGAGCAGCAAATGCTCTCGATTGCGCGCACGCTGATGGGAAACCCTCGGCTTTTGCTGCTGGATGAGCCTTCCGAGGGGATCGCACCCGTGATTGTGGAGGAGATGGCTGAGACCATCTTGAAACTCAAAGGCGAGGGCCTGACAGTGCTGCTTTCAGAGCAAAATCTCCACTTCGCACGGGTTTTGGCGGACCGCGCCATCATTCTTGAGGGTGGTGAGAAGAAGTTTGATGGCAGTTTTACCGAACTGGAGGCGCAACCGGATATTCGGGATGCTTATCTGAGCGTTTAGGCGTGGCTTAAACCACGACCTCTTCCTCCGCTTGATCCCCAACGCCAAACACCCGCTTGTAGCGCGCGATTTCGTCTGCTGGCCCCATGGCTTTGCGTGGATTGTCCGAGAGTTTAACCGTTGGCTGGCCGTTCGCAGATACCGCTTTGCACACCAGCGAGAAGGGCGAAAGAGCCTCATCGGGCACGAGGCCGCGGAAATCATTGGTCAAAAGCGTGCCCCAGCCAAAGCCCATTTTGACCCGGCCATTGAATTCCTTGTGCAGCATTTCGATCTTTTCCACATCCAGACCATCGGAAAAGATCACCAGCTTTTCGCGCGGATCTTGGCCGCGTGATCTCCACCAGTCGATGGCGATATTGGCCGCCGTGATTGGATCACCGCTGTCGATGCGAATGCCGGTCCAGTTGGTCAGCCAATCCGGCGCGTTGTCGAGGAAACCTTGGGTGCCATAGGTGTCAGGCAGAATAATTCGCAGATTGCCGTCATGTTCTTCTTGCCAATGCTCCAGCACTTTGTAGGGCGCTTGAGCGAGTTCCGCGTCGGTTTTGGCAAGCGCAGAATAAACCATGGGCAGTTCATGGGCGTTTGTGCCGATCGCTTCAACTTCGCGCTTCATGGCGATCAGACAATTGGATGTGCCGGTGAATTTGCTGCCAAGCCCCTCTTTCATCGCCTGCACGCACCAATCTTGCCATAGATGCGAATGACGCCGACGGGTGCCGAAATCTGCAATGCCAAGGCCGTCGACTTGACGCAGGCACTGAATTTTTTCCCAGATACGGGTCATGCCCTGCGCATAGAGAATTTGCAGCTCAAACCGGTCCATCTTGCGCAAAACCGCGCGGGATCTGAGCTCCATGATGATTGAAAGTGCCGGGATTTCCCAAAGCATAACCTCGGGCCATGTGCCCTCAAAGGTTAACTCATATTGGCCGTCGCGTTTTTCGAGATGGTAATCCGGCAGTTGGAGTTGCTCGAACCATTCCATAAATTCGGGGCGAAACATCGAGCGTTTGCCGTAGAACATGTTGCCGCGCATCCAAGTGCTTTCCCCGCGCGACAAACGCAGCGAGCGCACATGATCTAGCTGTTCGCGCAATTCGCCCTCATCGATTAGCGTTGCCAGCTTGAGACTTTTCTTGCGGTTGATCAGGCTGAATGTGACGTCGGTTTTAGGGTGATGGCGATGCACAGACTGAGCCATCAACAATTTGTAAAAATCCGTGTCGATCAGCGAGCGCACGATCGGGTCGATTTTCCAGTTATGGTCATGAACGCGCTTAGCGATGTCGATGGTCATGGTCTTTGGCTCGTGTCGTGGTTTTCTTAGGTTTAGCCGAAAATGGTCAATCAGGCCAAGCGCTTGAGCTTAGTCTGCGGTCCAGCCGCCGTCTATCAGCAAGGATGTGCCCGTAACCAGGGAGCTCGCGTCGCTGGCCAGGAAAACAGCGGCGCCCATAACATCTTCGACTTCACCGATCCGGTTGAGCTTGATTTTGTCTTCGATCCAGGCGCGACGCACGGGATCCTCAAAGGATGCAGCGGTGAAATCGGTTTTGATGAATGTGGGGCAAATCGTATTGATGCGAATTTGGTGGGGGCCAAATTCGATGGCCATTGCCTTGGTGAAACCTTCAACGCCGTGTTTGGTGCCGCAGTAAACTGCGCGGTCAATGCCTCCAACATGGGCCATTTGGGATGAGATCGTCATTATGGAACCGGGCCTTTTGGCGGCAATCAGGTTCTGAGCAACAGTCTGGGCAAGGAAATATGCGCCCTTGAGATTGATTTCACTCACTGCGTCGAAGTCTTCCGGTTTGGTTTCAAGAACCGGGCTATGGCGCGCCAAGCCTGCGCTGTTGACCAAAATATCAAACGGTTCTTGTGCGCCGAGCTCTGCTTTCACGCGATCAATGTCTGTCACGTCCAGGGGCATAGCCTGAGCCAAACAGTTCTCCGCGCGCAGAGTTGCAACGAGCTCGTCCAGTGCATCGGCCCGGCGCGCGGCGACCGTGACGTCAGCGCCTGCTTTGGCCAGAGCAACAGCACAGCCAAGGCCAATCCCAGACGAGGCCCCTGCAACAAGGGCGCGCTTTCCGTCCAATCGGAAACTAGGGGTTTGTGGAAGGTTCAGCATATGTGGCTCTTGGTCAGTTGGGACGTGGTTTAACACCTTTCCTGACGCCATCGCCACGGCGCTGCAAGCCCTTAAGCTCTGATCGGGATACGTTCGTTACGCCCAAGCCGCAGTTTGAACCTTACTCACAGATGCAAACCTAGCCCGTTTTTTGTTGAAGCGGCGGTGCTGCCTCGCCTAAGCGGGGTGATTTTAGCAATTCCTCGACCCGTCGATCCAACTCTTCTTCTGTTGGTGAGGATTTGGCCGTCGGGGACGGCGCATCGGGTTCCGGTGCGGGTTCAAAGACGAGTTTGGTGCTTTCTTCGGTGTCGGGTTCAACTGCGGGCTCAACGGGTTCGGGGGCGGGGTCTTCGCTGGTTTCATCTGTTTCTTCAGCGATTGCAGCATCCGCAGATACTTCAGATGTTGCCGCAGGTTCGTCTGCAATGTCTTCAGGCGCTGCTAGATCTGGTGGTGCTGGATCTGGCGGCGTAGCCTCATCTAAAACAATGTCTGTTTCAGCGCTGACTTCAGATTCTGGTTCTACCGCTTCTTCTAATTCGACCTCAGCCTTAGCCTTAGCCTTAGCCTCAGCCTCAGCCTTAGCCTTAGCCTCAGCCTCAGCCGGAAGCCCCTCTTCTGCCGATACGACAGGCGTCGTTTCATCGGCGATGACTGGCTCAGGTGAAGGATCAGGCGCCGCCTCTTCAACCAATTCGGACTGCGTCAGGGCCTCCGCCACATCTTGCGAGCGATCCACTATTGGTGCGTCGGGGGCAGCGGATAGAGCTGTAACAGAGCCGTGGCCAACCATGCCCAAGATACGGTTCATCAAACCACTCAATCCGCTGCTGATCTCCTCGAGTGTCTCCATTTTCTCAGCAGCACTGAGCGATCCCTCTTTCGGTGCGGCCTCTGCCATTGTTCGAAAGACGCTCAGCTGTGCCGAAAGACTTGCGACATCAGCCTCCGCTTGCTCCATCTTGGTTATCGCCTTGATCAAGCCTTCCGATTGCAACTGTAGTTGCTTAAAATACGGATCCATCAGCGCTGGTTCAGGCTGCAATGTCTCCTGCATCGTTTGCAATAGAGTCTCAATTGCTGTCGCCAGACGTTCATTGGAAATCGCGGTCTCAGGTTCGTTTTTGCCCGAGGCAGACACCAGCGAAATCAATGTATCAAGCCGGTCTTGCGTGAGGTTTCCCTCCAGCCGTTCTGCATGTAATTCCAACGACTTACTTAGTTGATCCAGCTGACCTTCGATTTCGCCCGGCCCTGATTGGGCCACCGCGGCTTCCAACGCCTCAAAACGCATCTCGATTGCATCAAGTCGCGGAATGATGGCGTTGTCTTGGACCTCTATTGCAGCTTTGGCCATTTTGTCAGCGGTCGACTTGGCGATTTGATTGGCAAATTCGGCACTAACCACCGCACTGGCCTTTTCAGGATCGTTAGATTGGGCAAACATGATCGCGCCAGCGTTCAATGAGGCATCAAACTTCTCAGTCGGGCTGTCCTCAACCGGTTCTTCCGCCTCAGGCGCTTGGGTGAGCGAAATCTCTGCGCCCTCGAAGTTTTCCGCCAAATGAGAGAGCAGTTGATCACATAAATCCGATCCGTTTTCGCCAACTTGGATGTAGTAGTCGAATGGCTCGGATCGGTAGATCGAGCCGGTCACCAGTTCGCAAACCGCCCTTAGAAACTTGGTTTCTGTTTCTGCATCCAGTGCATCCACTTTTAGCCTGTGCGACACGGAACCTGCATCGATAAGCGCTTGAATAGACTCCTTCACGGAAGGGGCGTCGTTTGGCATTGCTCCGGCCTTTCTGGCTAGTCTCTCTGTCTGTCGCGTATTTGTGCCAGTAAGAATCACAAATACTATTATCTGGTTAACCGGACTCGACAACGCCCTGCCCAGTGTCGGGTTTTGCTCATTTCGACCGGTTAATTCTCAAGTAACTTTGGGGCTTTAGCCTTGGTTCTAACAAAAACTAGAAAATTTCAGGAAAGCTTGAGATGGATTTAGCTCAAATGCTTGTGGTTGGGGGATGCGCGGTGATTGGCGCGTCCCTGGGCGTGACCTTTTGGCGTGTCAGTCAAACGGGTCTTTTCAAGCGTTTGGCCTCCAAGAAAAAGAAGGGCGATCCTGAGGAAAGTGATGCAGTTTCTGACGATGCTGAGGATGACGGCATCGAAGATGCAGAAGTGATTGCGCAGGATGATCCCATCGAGGATGCAGCCGAGGGGGATGATGACCTCGATCCAGATGAAAATACTGATGAAAATCAAATTGATGACCCTGATTTGCCTGCGGAACCTGAGGATGCTGGTGAAGAGGATTTAGACGTTCCCGAAGCCGAAGAATTCAGCGTCTCCTTTGACGTGAGCAGCGAAGAGGATGCTCCATTTGAGGTGCCCGTCAAAAGCGAAGATCAAGCACATGACCCACCTGACACTGAGGTTTCCGATGGCGCAACCGGATCGCTTGAATTTCAGGAAAAAACAGCTTTGGCTCTGGCCGAAATAGCTGAACGCTTGGGGGATGCGCTGGTTCGCTTGGAACGCTTGGAGAATTCCGTAGAAGCGCAGTTTTCGGGCAATGCACCGGAGGCTAACGCATCTGAGTCGGGCATTCTTGCTGATGACATTGAGATGTCTGAGCTGCCGATCGCGCCGGCGCCTAGCGATCTGGAGCCAGAGGATGTTGGGGAAGCTGAGACGGATCAGGTCACAGAAAGCGCTGAAATTGGTGACCAAGATTTGGAAATGGAAGCGGGTGCAGAGGAGCTTGGTGAGAGCGAAGACGATGCTCCAATGGAGGTTGCCGCGTTGGAAGATGCCACTATAGAAGAGATCGATGTTTCGCAAGACGTGGAGGATGCGCCCGAAACTGTAGAGACTGAAGACCATTCTGAGGAAGAAATGGAGGACCCGCTTGATCTACCAAGAGTGATCGGAATCTAGCCGCTTTTGTCCAGGAGCGGTGTCTTTCGTCACTTTGTCGCAGTGAAAACTTCGTGAAGTTGCTAGAATCCTTCTAAATCTGTGAATACGATACTTTAAATGAATCGGTACGGTTGCGACCTCAGGATACGATCAATGGACTTCGATGCGGAATTTAAAAACCAGTTAGATGCCTTGCAAAGCGAGGGCAATTATCGCGTTTTTGCTGATTTGGAAAGGCGCTGTGGCGCGTTTCCGCGTGCCCATGACCACAAAGAGGGTCAAGACGTAACTGTCTGGTGTTCCAATGATTATTTGGGCATGGGGCAACATCCAAAGGTTCTTGCGGCGATCGAAGAGGCGTTAAGACGGTGTGGCGCTGGTGCGGGTGGTACGCGCAATATCTCAGGCACCAATCACGAACATCTTCTGCTTGAGAGTGAGCTTGCCGATTTGCATGGCAAAGAATCCGCACTTTTGTTTACGTCTGGCTATGTCTCCAATTGGGCTGCGCTAGGAACATTGGGCGCGCGGTTGCCTGGTGCCGTGATTTTGTCCGACGCGCTTAATCACGCATCAATGATCGAAGGCATTCGTCACTCCCGCTGCGAAAAGCGGATTTGGAAGCACAATGACCCGGAGGATTTGAACCGGAAGCTGTCAGAGCTGGACCCAGATCATCCAAAGATCGTTGCGTTTGAGAGCGTCTATTCAATGGACGGAGACATCGCGCCAATTGCTGAGATCTGCGATGTTGCGGATGCGCATGGGGCGATGACTTATTTGGATGAAGTGCATGCGGTTGGCATGTATGGACGACGTGGCGGCGGCGTTGCGGAACGTGATGGCGTGATGGACCGTGTAACCTTGATTGAGGGCACGCTTGGTAAGGCTTATGGCGTTATGGGCGGGTACATAACTGGGTCGGAGGCGCTTTGTGATTTTATTCGCTCGTTTGCGAGTGGGTTTATTTTTACGACGGCTATCCCTCCGTCGCTGGCGGCGGGTGCGCGTACGGCTGTGGCGCATTTGAAGGAGAGCCGGCAAGAGCGTGAAGAACAAAAAGCGCGGGTTGCGCAGGTGCGTGCGCGGCTCGATGCGGAGGGTATTCCGCATCTGGACAATCCGAGCCATATCATTCCGGTAATGATCAAAGATCCGGTAAAATGCCGTGAAATCAGTGATATACTGATGAGCCAGTTTGGAATTTACGTCCAGCCGATCAACTATCCGACGGTTCCAAAAGGCACGGAACGACTGCGCATCACACCCTCCCCAATGCACAGTGACGCAGATATTGACCACTTGGTGAAAGCGATTTCATCGCTTTGGTCGCAATGCGCTTTGGCCCGCGCGGTCGCCTAAATCGCCAAAAATAGTCCCAAAAGGGCGCGCACAGTTCCGGCACGAATATGATGTGTGCTCTGCACGCATCACTGTAAGAATGCCGGTTTGCTGGTCTCAAAGCGCCCAATCGTTACGCATCGGTTAACGACACAACCAAGCGAGCAAAACAAACCAAGCAAAACCACCCAAGCAAAACACACGACATATCCAAGGGCCTGATCCACCTGATTCACACACCACTCGGCCCGCAATTTAGCCGGGAATGCAACCTCATCGACGAAGCCTTAAACGGATAGGCAAACAATCCCATTCTTTAATTGGCGCATTATCTTGCATGGGTTGTGGGAGGCAAAACCGATTTAAGCAGCGGTGTGTTCGGACTGTCACATAGTCTGTGAGCCCTCCCTTTTTTCGCTTTGAAAGTCTCATTTATTGGAAATTAACGGGTTCTTTAGCCTATCATAGCAAAGGCTCTGATAGCGCATGTGCATACAAAGTTATACAATCGCACAAACGTAAGGCTCATTTGGCATGGCGTGAAGACTGCCGCAGTCGGTTTGGACTGGACAGACGCAAGCCGGTTGAACAGTATTTGGCCTAGGTGAAGAGAAGAAACTGAAACGAGCCTGTGTGCTGTCTCGTTTCAGGGGGCAAGGGACCCGAATGTAATGCGGGAGATATCTGAGCAGGACTTGATCCTGCGCATCTACGATACAGTGGCCGATCCAGCCAACTGGCCCAACGTGCTGGATGACATCGCGCATTACATCAATGCGCAAGGTGCTTTCATTTTCGAAATGGAAGGCGTTGGAGACGAACGCTCCATCATCGCCCCTTATTTCTCGACAACCTATTCACATGACGCGGTCAACGAATATCTCCAGCTGCACCGTCTGCAAGAGCTCGCAGATCAGGATCGGTTTGCGTATCACTCCAAAGCCGCAGATGGGTTGGAACTGATCCGCGACGAAGTGCTCGCCGATAGCGAGGCAGAACTGCTGGCGCGTGAAAACACGCAAATGATGATCCGCTTTGGTTTGAGGTATCGCGCTGGTGCGCTGCTCAACAAGGATCAGACGTTTCAGGATCGCTTTGCGGTCCAATATACAGAGGATCACGGCCCGCTTACAGACGAAGAGCTGACCCGTTCCCATGTGATCATGCCGCATATTGCCAAAGCGCTGAGCGTGGGGCGCCCGAGCTTGCAACTGGATCAGAAGTTCAACTCGGTCACCACGATGATCGACAAACTGAAGGTGGGCGTGTGCCTGCTGGATGGGCGCGGCCAAGTGGTGTTCCGCAATTCAGAATTTGACCGTCAGCTTGCGGAGTATCGCGCGTTTCGGATCGAGCCAAACGGCCGCTTGGCGTTTTCACAGGGCTTGTTCGACAAATCCATGGAGAAGCTCTTTGGTGGTTTGGCAAACCATGGCAACTTTGGCGGTCGTCCGCGCAAAGAAGCGGTTTCTGCCACGCTGGAGAACGACACCTTTGCGCTATGCCTTGAGGTCGTGCCGCTATCTCATGCGCCAGAATTTGGCGCAGCAATGCTGGACGGGCATATCGTTTATTCGCTGGATACGAGTGTGTCCTATGACATCAAGGTCGACATGCTGACACGACTGTTTGCGCTGACCAAGTCAGAAGCGGATGTTTTGGCATTGATGGCTGAGGGTCTGACAAATCAGCAGATCAGTGAGCAGCGCGGCAAGTCGATCCATACGATCAACTCGCAAGTAAAGTCGATTTTGGCCAAGACCCGCACGGCAAATCGGACCCAGCTTATTCGCTTGGCGACCAATGTGAGTGCAAACTTCCTTTCCCTCTGATCGGTTCTTTGCGTTAGCGCAGCGTGATTTTTCGCCAAGTGATGGCTTTCGATTTTCTGAAAACGCCCAAATTGGTGAATGATTTTACCAAAATATGATGTAGTCTGGTCGGCATAGGCCGGGCAAACGGTTCATTTAAGTATAGCTTTGGAGGGGTATTTTATGACCTGGAAAACAAAAATCGCAGTTGCAGCCGTGGTCGGCTTTGGCGGACTGGGCGCACTTTTGTATTGGTTGAAAATGGATGACCAGCAGATCGATGTGACTGGTCAGATTTGTAATGATGATCGTGAGTGCCTTGATCAGGGTTGGAACGAAAACATGCGCGGCTGGTGGTATACGGTTTCGCAAGGCTCGCGGCTTTACCCGCTGAAATGGTGGGAGGCGCTTGAGGTTGCGGACAGTCAGGAGAAGTTTTCCGGCGATGGGCATATGCTCGGCACGCTTGGCTATATCGCCAATGTGGCCGACAACAACCCGCACAATCTGCCGCTTGGCTTTGTGAAGGATCACGACACGTCCAATCGTTCCAAGATTATGTGCGACACGTTTCCTGAAACCTGCGCGGCTGGCACGATGGCCGAGCCTTGGGTTGGGTTGAACTGCTCGGCTTGTCATACCAACGACATTTCGCTTGGCGATGTGACTGTGCGTGTTGATGGCGCACCGACCATGGCGGATTTCCAGGCTTTGGAAGAGACGTTGCATGCGGCCACAGCCGCGACCTTGGCGGATGATGCCAAATGGGCGCGGTTTGCGGCTGAGGTTTTGGGCGATGATGCGGGTGCCAGTGATGTGGCCAGCCTGAAAAAGCAGGTTCAAGAGCAGTCGGACTGGCAGGCGCGGCTTGAGGCCAAGAACGCGACGCCGGGTTATCGTTATGGTCATGGGCGTTTGGATGCGCAAGGGCATATCCTCAACAAAGTGGCGATCTTGCAGGGCAATTTGAATGACGGCATTGCCGTGATGACCGGCAAGGAGGATTTGTTCGAGTTTGAGATCGTGGCCAATGCGGCGGCGTCTTATCCGTTTATTTGGAACACGTCACAGCAGAAGCTGATCCAGTGGAATGGCATTGCGTCCAACACGGCGCGGCTTGAAGTGGGCGGTCGCGCGACCGATCCGGGTGCATTGATCCGCAATGTGTCTGAGGTGATTGGTGTGTTTGCGCATATTGAGGCTGATAAGGGCAGTGCGGCGACGGGCTATAAGTCGACATTGCGCATGAAGAACATGATTGACCTGGAGCAAGAGCTGATGAATTTGCAGTCGCCGCAATGGCCTGCGTCTTTCCCGGCGATTGATCAGGAGGCGGCTGCGCGCGGCAAGGCGTTGTTTGCGGATAATTGCGCGGAGTGCCACAGCCATTTGGAGCCGACCGATGTGCGGGGTCCGGCAGGTGAGCAGATGCTGACCATTATGGAATTTGCTAAGGACGCGGCTGGTAAGCTTGATCCAAATGAAGCGATCTCACCGGCGATGACGGACCCGCTTTTGGTGTGCAACACGTATTTCCATGGCTCCAACGCGGGCAATCTGGAAGGGCAGAAGGCGTTTGTCTTTAAGGATCCGGTGATCAAGGAATTGGATCTGACGCGCAACATGCTGGTCAACGCGACGTTCGGGACGATCATTGGCAAGGTTGATGAGCTGGCGGAGTCGGTTCTGGAGGATACCTTTGGATTTGGTGGGCCGCGTTTGCCGCGTGCGGGGGCTGGGCCCGGTGTTGAGGCGTCGGGCGTGGATTACATGCCGGGGGTGGATGATTTCTTGATGAAGGCGTTCATTAAGATGTGTGCCGAGGAAGCAGCCGCGCTGAAGGATGATCCTGAGGGCACGACGATTTTGTCGTACAAGTCGCGCCCCCTGAACGGGATCTGGGCGACGGCGCCATATCTGCATAATGGATCGGTGCCGACGCTTTATGATCTGTTGTTGCCATCGGATATGCAGGTCTCGACCCATCACCCGGTTCCTGAGGCAGATGCGTATCGCCCCAATGCGTTTGGAGTGGGATTGCGCGAGTTTGATCCAGTGAAGGTCGGGTTTGACACGGATATGGAGAAGAGCCCGTTCATTTACCGCACGCGCACAGAAGCGGGCGTGCCGATCCCCGGTAACTATAACTCTGGGCACGATTACGGCAATTCCACATTCTCAGAACAGGACAGAATGGACCTCGTGGAATACATGAAATCGCTCTGAACAGGTCCAAATAAGACTGAAACAAGGCGGGCGCCCATCACGGGCGCCCTTATTTTTGTGCGTTAACCATCCGTTAGCCACGCTTTGGCCATTTCAGTGCCAATTACTTGCACGATCACTGCAAAACGCAATTTGGGACAGACTTGGTACGAGTTTGCCCAAAATTCGACACAAACGAATATCAAAACCCTCCCCAACGCAGCCGACTGTATTGGTTGCTTGAGTTTGTTATTCCGGGAGCCTCATCTCCCCCCGCGCTGAACCAGTTTGTAGCAACAGCGCACCGGGCCCTCGGGATGTTTCGTAATTTGCGCAAGAGTTTGCGTGTGTAAAGAAGAGGGCATACCCAATGAATTCCTATGAGTTCACAGCATTCACGACATCTGACCTGAACGGCGGAAACAGCATTTCCAATGGCACATCTTTCACGATGCCAGGTGCAGCAACAACATCCTTCACAGTATCTGACGATGACTCAACTCTGTCAGGTGATCGTCGTGACAACGCGACAGACGGATATGGACAGCAAGCTGCGATCGAAGGCCCGAACGGCGCGATGGGCAATGGCGGTCAGATCTATGTCGAGCAATACCACTGGGTAAGCGACGACGCAGGCAACTGGTACGTTATGCTTGAGATCGAGCAGGAAGGCTCCGATGAGAGCTACTTCACTTTCCTCTCTGATTACGGCTACGGACTGCCACCAGAAGGCGCAAACCTGACAGTTTCTTGCGCAAACAACGTAAACGGTGACTGGCTCAGCTACGACGCGATGGGTGCGGGCGAGGTTGCTGCACCAGCAGAGGCTGCACAAACAACTGGCGGCGAAGAAATCTGCCTGATGTTTGAAACATTTGACAGCTACGACCTTACATCAAGCCCAAATGTTGTCTCTTCTGACTTCTCTTACGATCAGGGCCGCGCAAAAACCAACGGGTGTGACGATGGCGCGCTTGAGTTCGCGAAAGTGAACCTGACTGATCTCGAAAACGCAAAAGTCACGCTTGATGCTGGCGTTTTGAACGGTGGATTTGAGCAGTGGGGCTCTTGCTACGGCGATATGTTCCGCATCGAGCTGGTCACAGACGCAGGCGTGATCGTTCTGGACACGTTCACAGGCACTGGCAACACGCTTGTTGGCAGCGAAACCGGCCAGGTTCTGGATTGTGGCCTTGAAACAATCGCTTACGATCTTCCAGCGGGTCTGGGCAATGTATCCTTGCGCATTGTCAGCGACATCTCTGCAAGCAGCGAAGTCATCGCGCTTGATAACGTGAAGATCACTGCTGAAACACCGGTTGTTGAAGTTGCGGCTGAGCCTGCACCTGCGCCAGCACCAGAAAACGTGATCGTTGCAAATAACGACGCAGTTACAGTGATGGAAAACGAAGCTGCGGGCGATGTTGAGGGCAATGTACTGGCCAATGACACGCTGAACGACGAAGCTTACGCTGGCGAAGTTGCAACGGTTACCGGCGACGCGGATGCTGTTGGTACTTGGGTCGAAGGCTCAAACGGCGGTAAGATCAAAATTCTGGCAGACGGGTCCTATGACTTTGATGCGGATGGTGATTTTGACGCGCTGGCCGATGGTCAGTCTGCTGAAACAACATTCACTTACCAGATCGCAGAAGACGGCAGTGTTGTTCCAACACAGAACATTCTGTTCGTTCTGGACGTTTCCAACTCTACCGTTGGTCTCGATGGTCAGGATGAATTTGTTGGCACGGGCGTTGGTGATGTAAACGGTGATGGTCGTGCTGACACAGTGCTGGATGCACAGATTGCAGCAGCCAAGGAAATGATCGCTGACATGCGCGCTCAGGGCGTTGATCCTGCCAATGTAAATGTTGGCATCGTGACCTTCTCTGGTGTCGATACAAGCGGTGGCTCTGCCTATAACAGTGCTACGTCAAACAGCCAGACTGTTGGTACATTCAAGCTGGATGACGCATCCCTTGATGGCGCGCTTGACGGTGTTCTTTCAGGAAGCTGGACCAACTACGAAGCTGGTCTTGGCGAAGCTGAGGGCTGGTTCAACGCAAATGCGGATGCAAGCGACGAGAATGTGCTCTATTTCTTGTCAGATGGTCGCCCGATCACAGGTCATGATGGATATGACTATGTTGAGCAGGACATGGACCAGTTCATGGACGAAGTTGAACGCCTTGAGGCCGATTTTGGCACCTCAATCTATGCGGTTGGCGTTGGTGAGAATGCCTCAATGGAAATTCTCAACGAGATCGACAATTCAGCCGATGGTGCGACGCAGGTCAGTTCTGTTGAAGAGCTTTCCGCTGAGTTGATTGCTGCACATGAGTTCACAGCCGTAGCTGATACAGCGACGATCACAGTGACAGTTCAGGGTCAGACAGACCGCGAAGCCAATGACGACGTGATCGTTGTTTCAGAAAGCGCGACAGCGGGTGATCTGGAAGCCATTAATGGCACTGATACTTCGGTTCTTGGAAACGATGTAACAGATGCGGGCGCTTACAACGACACCGTTGCAACTGTGAACGGCACTGTGACCAATGTTAATGTCATGACTGCAGGCTCAAACGGTGGTGTTGCACGCATCAACGCAGATGGCACTGTCGATTTTGATGCGGCTGGTGACTTTGATTACCTTCGCGATGGCGAGATTGCTGAAACGAGCTTCACATACACGATCCAGGGTGGCGAAGACGCGACGATCACAGTCAGAGTGACTGGTGAAACAGATTATGACGCCATGGATGATGTCATTACTGTTTCCGAGGACGCGACATTCGGCGACACAGACGGCAACGTCCTGACCAACGACACAGAAGAAGGCGGCG
>CAZQMR010000068.1:0-15015 GCA_964594465.1 uncultured Rhodobacterales bacterium | reverse complement strand
TTCCCGCCCATCTCCCCCAAACCGTGCAAAAGACCGCGACGGAGAGACCCATGACCCGCATTGATGACACATTCGCTGAGCTGGCCAAGACCGGCAAGAAAGCCTTCATCTCCTATGTCATGGCAGGGGATCCGAACTATGACACCTCCCTTGAAATCGTAAAAGGTCTGCCAGCAGCGGGCGTCGACATCATCGAGCTGGGCCTGCCCTTCACCGATCCGATGGCAGATGGCCCATCCGTCCAGATGGCAGGCCAGCGCGCCCTTGCCGCTGACATGACCTTGCAAAAGACCCTGCAACTGGCCACCGAGTTTCGCAAAACCGATGATAAGACCCCCATCGTGCTGATGGGCTACTACAACCCGATTTACTTTCACGGCGTCGAGAACTTCTTGAACGACGCCAAGGCAGCGGGGATTGATGGGCTGATCGTGGTGGACCTGCCGCCCGAAGAGGATGACGAGCTTTGCGTGCCTGCCAATGCCGCTGGTCTCAACTTTATCCGCCTTGCCACACCCACGACGGACGACAAACGCCTGCCCAAAGTGCTGCAAAACACGTCTGGCTTTGTTTACTACGTTTCGATCACCGGCATCACAGGTGCGGCCGAAGCCAGCGCCGATGCGGTTGGCCCGGAAGTCGCACGGATCAAATCTCAGACCGACCTGCCGGTATGTGTCGGCTTTGGCATCAAGACGCCCGAGGGCGCTCAGAACATTGCAGGCGTTGCAGATGGCGCGGTTGTTGGGTCCGCCATTGTTGAGAAAATTGCCGATGGCCAGTCTGTGGACGAGGTTCTGGCCTTCGTCAAAACGCTTGCGAATGGATGTCACCGCGGCTGAAACCCGGCTTTGGCCTTGCCAACAGCACTAGAAATCCCACTTGTGTCACATATCAAACAACGGTTTGATATGGGGACCGGCTGCGAGCCGCCAAAGGGGTAAAGCCATGCGCTACTTGATCACGATCCTATTCTTGATGCTGAGCTTGCCCGCCATGGCGCAAAACTATGGTCTGATCGGTGACGAGCCGGAAGAAGAAACGCTCACAGCAACCGATGACGAATTGACCAATGCGCTTGAGCTGCTGTCAGAACGTGGGCTGCGCGTGATCATCGTTGATCAGGGTGCGGCTGCCTTGGAAACCGATGTCGGCGCAACCGAACCCCCTCGACCCAGTGCGATCCAAGCCGTGCGCCTGCGGCTTCTCGATCTGCGTACCAAGACGAAAGAGCGGCTTGATGCGGTTCAAGAGACCAGAGCCTATGCCCAAGCGACACTGGAAACCGCAAGCCCCACTGGAAAGAAGCTGGAATTTCTGTGGATCGTTCTAAGATGGTCCATTGGCTTGGTGTGCGGTTGGGCCTTTGTCGCCTTTTATTACGGTCCAAAAATCCTTGGCCCTTGGTTCATCCCCAAGATCAAAGAGAACCCAAAGGGCATTGCTGAAAAGCTCCCAATACTCGCCACCCGTGCCATGACCGGCTATTCCGCTGCACTGATCATGATCTTTTTTGGCTTTGTGGTTGGCGGTCTTTTGTGGGGAGCCCCGCCCAATGAAGCGGCGGAAATCACCATTGGGATCTGGTTCACTGTTACCGCACTATATGTCGTCTTTGATCAAACATGGCGCATGGTGCTGTCGCCCTACTTGACGCAATACCGTCTGCCCGCCCTCACAGATGTCGAGGCCCGCAAGCTTTATCGCTGGCTTGGGGGCACAACCGCCCTGACGCTGATCTTCATGGGCCTGTGCGAGTGGATGCTTGAGCTTGGCTTGCCGGCAAACACTCATGCGCTGATCACCACCTTCCTAACCTTTCTGATTGTCCTGATGAACATCGTGCTGGTTTTGGTCAATCGTGGTGCCATTAGCCACGCGATGCTCGGGGGGGTTAGTATTGGCAATGCGTCACCTTTGGCCCGCCTTGTGCAAACCTTGTGGGTGCCCTTTGTCATTCTCTACTTGATGTTCTCTTGGCTCTCGACGGCCTACCGCTTGATCGTGAACAATGACGAAGGCGTGCCATTCACAGTCGTTGGGCTTTACGCCATCTTGCTGATCGTGATCGTGGTTTACGGCGTTGTGCTTTACCTCGTGGACCGGATTTTCAACCGCGAGCGCCGGATGCGCGAAATGCGCGAACAAGCCCGCCAAGCGGAGGCCATGGAAGCCGCCGTTGACGAGGCTGCGCAAGAGGGCGTGGCGCTTGACCCAAACGAGATGCTTGAACCATCGGATTTCGCAGAACCCAAGCGCCACCAAATGGAAACCTATCAAGACCTTGCCGCCCGCATCGCCTCTATGCTGGCACTTCTGGCGGGTGGCTATGCGCTGGTGAACATCTGGCAGATCGAAGATGCCGTGATGGGCAATTCATGGGTTGATCGTGCCACCGATGTATTGATCATCCTGCTGATTGGCTACTTTGTATTCCACGCGCTGCGCATCTGGATTGACAGGCGCATCGAAGAAGAAGGTGGTGTTGAAATTACCGTGGAGCCGGGTGACGAGGGCGGCGGTGCCAGTGCCTCTCGTTCCGCGACGCTGCTGCCGCTGTTTCGCAACGTGGTGCTCTCTGTCGTCGGGGTCTCGGTGATCCTGTTTGCGCTGTTGGAGCTCGGCGTCAATGTTGCGCCGCTCTTCGCGGGTGCTGGTGTCGTCGGTCTGGCCATCGGCTTTGGCGCGCAAGCGCTCGTGCGGGACATTTTCTCTGGTGCATTCTTCCTCTTTGATGATGCCTTCCGCAAAGGCGAGTATATCGACATCGGCAACGTCAAAGGCACGGTCGAGAAAATCTCGCTGCGCTCCTTCCAACTGCGCCACCACCTTGGCCCGCTCCACACGGTTCCGTTCGGCGAAATCCAATTCTTGACCAACTACGCACGCGACTGGGTGATGATGAAACTGCCCCTGCGTGTCACTTATGACACTGACCCCGAAAAGGTCCGCAAACTGATCAAAAAGCTTGGCGTGGGTCTGATGGACGATCCTGTGGTTGGCCACCTTTTCGTACAGCCACTGAAATCCCAAGGCGTAATCGAGATGCAAGATAGCGCCATGATCATCCGCGTGAAGTTCATGACCAAACCCGGCGATCAGTGGCTCGTGCGCAAGCGCGTGTTCCAAGAAATCCGCGACTTGTTTGAGGCCAACGACATCAAATTCGCCCATCGCGAGGTCACCGTGCGCCTTGCGGGCGACGGGGCTGCGGACCCGGCAAAGCTGAGCGAGAAAGACAAGCAAGCCATTGCCTCGGCTGCGCTGGATGACGACGCCGAAGGAATGATGGACGCAATGGGCGGCGGGGACGATCGGTAAATTAATTTTGGGCACGATGTCGATCTGAGCGTTTGCCATTCGTCTGTTAAGTACAGGGCGCAATCTCTGCGCCCCAAAACAGTGAGGAAACACCATGCAATATCTCTGCTTGATCTATTCAACCGAAGGCACCGGCCCGCAGCCCGGCACCCCCGAATTTGGCCCCTTCATGCAGGCCTATATGGACTATCCCAACAGCATCAAACCCCATGGCCAAACGGTAGCAGGCGATGCCCTACAATCCGTGGCCACGGCCACAACCGTCAAAGTGCGTGATGGCAAAACCCATACCAGCGATGGGCCGTTTGCGGAAACCAAGGAGCAGCTAGGTGGGTATTATCTGATCGAGGCCAAGGATCTCGATGGGGCAATCGCATGTGCTGCCAAAATCCCCACGGCTGCCCATGGCCGCATTGAGGTGCGCCCTGTGATGGTGTTTGACTGATGCAGTATTTACTTTTGCTTTACGGCCAAGAAGCACTGGAACCCGCGCCCGGCACGCCTGAATTTGATGCGATGATCCAAGGTTACGAGGATTTCAGCGCAAAGATGAATGAGGGCGACAAGATCGTCTCCGCCAACGCATTGATGCCCACCGAGATGGCCAAAACCGTGACTCTGCGCGACGGCAAAACCACCGCCATCGATGGTCCTTTCGCAGAAACCAAGGAGCAGCTTGGCGGCTACTTCCTACTGGAGTGCAAAGATCTGGACGACGCTATCGCTTGCGCCGCCATGATCCCCGCAGCCAAAGACGGCCGCGTCGAAATCCGCCCCGTCATGGTCTTTGATTGACCATGGCTTGAACACATGCTGCCCCCGTTCGACACCACGCACGCGATTGAAAACACCGTGCGCGAAGAATGGGGGCGCATCCTTGCTGCCCTCACCAAGTCGCTGGGCAATATCCAACTGGCCGAGGACAGTCTGCAAGATGCCGTGGTGGAGGCGATGCGCAATTGGCCCGACAAAGGCTTGCCTCGCTCCCCAGCCGCATGGCTGATCACGACCGCAAGGCGACGCGCGATTGACCGTCTGCGGCGCACGCAAAACTTCGCCTCCAAGGCCGAAGAGATCGCCTATCTCACCGAGCTTGAAGCGCAGGATGCTCACGCGCCGGATCAAATCCCCGACAAACGCCTTGAGATGATCTTCACCTGCTGCCACCCGGCCCTTGAGGAGAAGACCCAAGTCGCACTCACCTTGCGCACCCTTGGCGGCCTCACCACCGAACAAATCGCACTCGCCTTTATCGACAAGCCCGATGCCATGGCCCAGCGCCTCGTGCGCGCCAAGAAAAAGATCACCGCCGCTGGCATCCCCTACCGCATCCCCGAGCGGGATCAGTTGCAAGAGCGCCTGAATGCGGTGCTGCGAGTGATTTACCTGATCTTCAACGAAGGCTACGCCGCCCATTCCGGCGACCAGCTCACCCGCACGGACCTCTCCAATGAGGCCATCCGCCTCGCCCGCATCATCGAGAGCCTTCTTCCGGAGGAAACCGAAGTGCAGGGCCTGCTTGCCCTGATGCTGCTCCATGACTCTCGCCGCTACGCCCGACTCAGCCAAGAGGGCCAGATGGTAGCGCTCGAAGATCAAAACCGCGCCCGCTGGGACCGCAGCAAAATCACCGCAGGCAGCGCAATCCTCGAAGCAACCCTGCCCAAACAGCGCGTCGGTCCTTACCAATTGCAGGCCGCGATTTCCGCTCTGCATGCCCAAAGCCCCAGCTGGGCCGAAACCGACTGGCACCAAATCGTCGGCCTTTACGCCCTGCTCTACCGCCAACAGCCCAACCCGGTCATCCGCATCAACCAAGCCATCGCGCTCTCCTATGCCCATACGCTCGAAACCGGGATGGACATGCTCCATTCGGCCAATGCTGACGGCAAGCTGGAACGCTACCAACCCTATCACGCCGCCCGCGCCGATCTTTTCGCCCGCGCTGGTCGCTCCCGTGAGGCGCGTGCCGCTTTTGAACAAGCCATCGCCCTATCCGACAATAGCCTAGAGCGTGAATTCCTGAGCGCCAAAGCTGCTGCCCTTTCCTAAGCGCAGGTTTGGCGCTAAGTCAGGTGCAGGGAGATATTTCATGAGCAGGCTTGATAGCTTTATCCGTCGCATGAGTGCGCAGCGCGATGGCCTGAACTGGGCCGCAAGCGAGATCGCAGAGCTGAGGGGCGGGGTTCTGGAGCTGGGCCTTGGCAATGGCCGCACCTTTGATCACATCCGCGAGCTGTTCTCTGAGCGCCTGATTGCCGTGGTCGAGCGTGATCCCAATCCCAGTGCCTTGTCTACTCCAACGCAAGAGCAGCTTTGGCAAGGCGAGGCCGAGCCGATGCTTGCTGCAATCGCGGCCAAACACCCGAACGCCATGGCGCTGGCTCATTATGATCTCGGATTTGGCGATAAGGCCAAAGACGTTGCCGAAGCCGCCCGCCTCAGCCCGCTGATAGCTGCCTGCATGGCTCCGGGCGGCGTGCTGGTCAGCGCCCAGCCGCTTTTGGGCTTCACCGAACTCCCGCGCCCCGGCGACATCGCTGAGGGCCGCTATTACTTTTACCGCGCGACGTAATTTCTGATGGGCCCAACAGAATTCCCACTACTCTACGAGGCAGCAGGCCTATTCGGGGTAGCGTTCTATTTGACGGCCTATGGATTGTTGCAAACCGGTGTGATCGGCGGGAACTCCTATACCTATGCGCTGATGAACGTGGCCGCCGCGTCGCTGGTGCTGATCAGCCTCGCGCTCAATTTCAACCTTGCATCGATGCTCATCCAGTTTAGCTTTATCGGACTGTCGCTGTTTGGAATCATTCGTGTTCATGTGTTGACCCGCGCCATTCGCTTTAATGGCGAAGAAGAATTCCTGCGCACATGTAAGTTCCCAAATCTGTCTGCAATCAATGCCCGCCAGTTTCTGAGTTCTGGAAATTGGCAAGATGTTTCAGTTGGTGACGTTTTGACGAAAGAAGGTGAGACAGTAGAAAACCTCCATTTCGTCTACAAAGGCCAAGTGGCAATCACTTTGGAACGTCGCGACTTGGCAACTGTCGAACCCGGTGGTTTCATAGGTGAAATCGGAGCACCGTCCAATTCCAAAGCAGGTGCGACGGCCACTGCGTTGACCGATCTGCGGGTGTTTTCAATCTCTGCACCAAAGCTTGCGAAGCTCTGCGATCGCAATCCGGAAATTCGTGGATCACTTTCAGCATCCATTAGCCAAGAGCTTGGACAAAAATTGACCAACACGAATAAGTTTATTCGCGAACAGGTCTGAAACTTTACGTCTCATTAACCGGAAATCCATAGATAAGTCGCAAGTTATAGGGAAACAAAAGATGAACATTCGAATCGGACTGAAGACCATCCTGACTGCTTTCAGTCTTTTGACCATGCCCGCATCAGCGACTACGCTGACACTTGATTTCGACGAGTTTGAAGGTGATGACGTTGACCAGAGCGGTGGCGCAGCTGGCGCACCCGCTGGCCCGGTCCGATTTATCAACGCCAACCATGGAGTGTATGATACATTCCTGCCGTCAATCCTTTTGGGGGATGATGGATGGGACAGCTCGATTTCCTTTAATGCCAATGCCGGATATGTCTTTGATGCAGTTTCCCTGCGTTTCATCAACGGTTGGCGAAATGTCTACAAGGCACCCGTGACCGGTGCTGTGGATGTGGACGATGTTGACGCACAACTCGCAGAAGCAATGCGCACCGATAGCCTTACAAGACTGGAATACGAAAACGTCGCATTTACTGGGTACCGCGACGGTGCAGTGGTAGCGATGCAAATGGAAACCTATGGGGGTGGCCCACCCTCAGAATTCAGCTTTTCCGATGCCTTTATGGGCTTAGATCGCTTGATGGTCGAAGTGAAATTCGGCGGGGCCTTTGATATTTTCCCCATAATCTCCGGCAGCAATCTCTTATATTGCCCAAACGAACGCTGCGGTATTCTAGAGTTTGATGACCTTGTCTTGAATGTCCTGTCGGAACCTGGCAGCGGCCCCACGGCAGTCCCATTGCCCGCATCGGCCCTGATGCTTGGATCAGCATTGTTCGGCATTTCAATCTTTGGACGGCGCAAAAACGGGCGAAGTGGCGTAACCATACTCACCCGTCTTGCGTAAGGCCTGCCCAAAGACAAATCTTATCCAAGCGTTGGAAAGTAATCCTCGCATTCACCATCGCGATACACATCAGCCGTGCAGCAATGCAATCCGCCGCCAAACGCATAAGCATCGCGCAGCTCGACCTCGACCACTTCCATACCAAGCTTGTCCATTTGCTCGGCCTGATACACCTCTGATTTCTCGACACAGACCGTTTTTGGATCCAGCACCAGCACGTTCATCGACAGCCAGGTCGAGGAATAGCACAGTGGTGGTGGCGCGTTATGGGCTGGTTGTGCCGCATCCACGATTTCCCAGCCGTTCTTCTCAAACATAACCCGCTGATCATCGGGCAAACGGCGCTGCGGATTGTTCAGGATCAGGCCGGGGCGAAGCGGTGTGAAGGTCGCGTCGATATGGATCGGGTAGGGATCACCGGGGAAGTTAACCGTGTGAACACGGTGATCCGGGAAATGCCGTCGCAGCCACTCGATCCCCTTGAGATTGGTCGTAAAGCCATGCTGCACCACAAGATCACGCCCAAAGCGCAGCACATCAGCGGCATCAAACAACGGCTCTTCTTCGGTCGTGACAAAGAACTTCTCCGCCGCCCATTTCAACCGCTTCTCCACCCCGATCTTCTCGCTCAGATAATCCGGGTGATAATCCGCATCTGTCAAACGCGGCTTGGGGGCAGCCTCATGGCGGAAATTCGTGTCTTCCGCCCAATATTGCTGCATCAGCGGCCGGTAGCACAAATACTCAAACCACCGGCAGCGATACGACATCGTGGCTTCCAAAATTTCATTGCCCACCGTCAGCAACACATCACGCGGCGGCATACAACCGAACTGGCTCTCAGTGTGAAAATCCGGTGTCGTCGCGGGCAACGAGAAATCTGTTGGCGTCGGGCGATCCACCCGCACACCACGTTTCTCCAGCATGGCCGCGAAATTATCCAGCAACTCATTGCCCCGATCAATCGTTTCCTGCGGGCGCTTGCCCCACATTCCACGCATGTCGCTGTCCTCGGGAACCTTAGCATCAAGTGCAGGTTCCTCAGGAGGGATATGACAATCCGTGGCACGTCCAACGATCACATGGCGCAGCGTATCCCACTCGTTCCAACTCTTCACTTCCGTCTTATCTGCTGACCAAGCCACCGGGTGTCCTCCTTGCACAAAATCACCGCTATTGGGCTGAGAAACCTCGCAAATGCAAGCAGAATTGCACTTTGACCCATTTGGGTCATGGAAACGCCTTTTTCTATCGGTTAACCATTCCTACATAAACTCTTACAAATTGTTTCATGACAGGTGATCCATGACCCTTAAAACCACCCGTGCCGTCTTGCTCGCAAGTGCTGCGCTTTTTTCAACGCCAGCCTTTGCACAGTCCAGTGCAGAAGAAATCGCAAACGAAATTATCGCGCTTGGCGAATCTCAAGGTATGAACATCGAGGTTGGATCCCGTGTTCAAAGCGGCGACACGCTGCGTTTGAACGACATTACCTACTCTTTCGCGCAAGATGGCGCGAGCGGCGAGATGAAAGTCGATTGGCTCCAGTTTCAAGAAGACGGCCAATCCGTCAAAATGACCTTCGCACCAACCATAACCGGAACCATGGTGCCCAAGAATGATCAGGGCAAAATGGCCATCAACGTCACCAATGACGGTCTGGTTTATACCATGGCCGGCACGCCAGACGCGCGCAGCTATGACATCACGGGTGATCAGATGAGCATATCCGTGAAAATGCTCGACGGTCCGCCGGAGCTGCAAGACCTGGACATGACCTTTGATCTGAATGGCCTGAGCGGCGATGCGCTTTTGGCAGGCGGCGTGAGCGGCACAGTTGACATGGATCTCAATGTGGCCTCCGCTAACCTCAAATACATCATTGATGCAGAAGAGATGAATGCGAATTTTGTCAGCGACATGTCTGACCTAGTGATGAGCTACAAAGGCGATCAAATGACCGCCGAAAGTGCGACACAGTTGTTCAGCGGCGAGCGTGGCTTGGCGATGGTCATGTCGATGGGCCTCAACACGTTTACTGGCGATTTTGCAGCCCCCGGCACTCCTCCGATGAACATCTCCGGGCAGGCAGGTACTGCATTGGTGAACGTGGCTCTTGGCAATGGCGGCCTGAATTACGATGTCACGGGGACCGATTTGGCCTATAATATCGCCTCCGCTGCATTGCCGATCCCACCGGTTGATTTGCGCATGGGTGAGTATGGAATGCGCTTTGCCATGCCCATTGGCAAGGTCGGCACCACGGGGGATCTCGGCATTCGAATGACATTGCGTGATTTGACAGTCAGCGAAGCGCTTTGGGCCATGGTCGATCCCGGTGGGGTTCTGCCGCGCGATCCGGCAACGCTCAACATTGATGTGTCCGGCAAGGCAACGACCAAAGCCGATTTCTCTAATCCTGAGGCGATGGCCCAGCTCGGTGGCGCACCCATTGACGTGCATGACGTGGCGATCACAGACATCACGCTCAGCGTTGCGGGCGCGGAACTGCTGGCCTCAGGCGCAGCGACGCTCGACAATTCCGGTCCGATCCCTGTGCCAACCGGCAAGCTCAACGCTTCGTTGCGTGGTGCCAATGGTTTGATCGAAAACCTGATGAAGCTCGGCCTGTTGCAGCCACAGCAAGCCATGCCCGCGCGCATGATGATGGGCATGTTCGCAGTTCCCGGCGATGGCCCGGATCATCTGACTTCCGAGATCGAGTTCAAATCAAATGGCGGCATTCTCGCCAACGGCATTCCGATCAAATAAGCTCAAACCAAGCTCCGAAAGCTGGGATGTTGTCTAGCTTTCGGGGTCACCCCCCACCATCGTTTCCAAAAGCCCAAGCATCGCCGCGCGGGACAAGACGCAATGTTCGCGATGCAAATCCGCCGCCTGCTCTGGCTCGCCGCGCAAAATCAAGTCGGCCAATGCACGGTGATCGTCGGTGGATCGCTGCGGGGCCTCACGCAGATGCAGCATCAAATATTGTGCCCGTCTGATCTGGTCATGATGGTGCTGTACGCACTGAAGCAAATGTGCATTCTGGCTAAGCCTGCACAGCTCCCGGTGAAAGGCATCATCATGGTCCGACCAGGCAAACCGATCCCGCGCCTTTAGGGCCACATCCATACCATCAAGCGCCGCAAATATCGCGGCTAAATCCGCCTTCGTATAACCAGCTTGCGCAGCGCGGCGCACGGCCAAGCATTCAAGCTCTGTCAAAATCTCATGAATATCGGCCAGCTCGCCCACATCAACTGGGGCGATTTTAATGCCACGCCGTGGCTGCACCTCAATCAGGCCCTGCCCCTGAACAATCAGCGCGGCCTCGCGCAGTGGTGTGCGCGACATGCCAAGTAGTTCAGCCAATTCTGATTCCAGATAGTTTTCACCTGGCACCAAGGCGCCGTTAAAAATACGCCTGCGCAATTCAGCAATAGCAATTTCAGTATTTGACCTTGCACTCATTCGCCTACCCATCCTGCAACTTTCAGCTATTCCCTGCCTTCGTGCAAGCCTGCTGATCTGCCTTTGGAATTGCGCTGGGGACAAAACCAGAAGATAAGCAGAGCGTATCCCGTTTTGACCTGCGCCAAAGGATTTTGCATGACTGACACCCCCACCAAGCTCGCAACTTTGGCCCAACAGGTTCTTGAGGCCGCCCAAAAAGCGGGCGCGGATCAGGCAGACACTGTGATCAGCCGGGGTGAAAGCCGATCCATTGAGGTCCGCGATGGCGCTCTGGAACAAGCCGAAAGCGCGGATGGTCTCGATCTTGGTTTGCGCGTCCTTGTGGGTCAACGTCAGGCGATTGTCTCCGTATCAGACAGCAGCGACAGTGCGATCGCTGAGATGGCAGAGCGTGCGGTGGTGATGGCGCGGCTGGCACCAGAGGACACGTATCTTGGCCTTGCGGATGCCAGCGATCTGTCGGACCAGCGCGATGCCGCCGCGCTTGAGTTGGCTGATCCCGCAGAGCAACCCAATGCGGCTCAACTAGAAGAGATGGCGCTGGGCGCAGAAGCCGCTTCGCGCGCCGTCAAAGGTGTGACCAAGACAGACGTTGCCGGGGCAGGCTCCTATCGCGGCGAAATCCATCTTGCGGCCACCAATGGCTTTGCAGGCGGCTATTCCCGCACTTCGATCAGCGCGCACAGCGTGGCCATTGCGGGCGACGGGCTTGAGATGGAGCGGGATTACGCAGGCGAAAGCCGCGTCTTCACCGCCGATCTGCCCGACGTGGCAGAGATCGGCCAACTCGCAGGCGAGCGCGCTGTAGAACGCATGGGCGCACGCAAGCCCCCCACCGGCAGCTTCCCTGTCCTTTATGACGAGCGCATCGCGACCTCGCTGATCGGCCACCTCTTGTCAGCCGTCAACGGCATCTCCATCACCCGCGGATCGTCCTGGCTGCGCGACGCAATGGGCGAACAAGTCCTGCCCAAAGGCCTCTCGATCACCGAAGACCCATTGCGCAAACGCCTCCTCTCATCCCGCGCCTTCGATGGCGAGGGCCTCGCCTCGCGTGTCAGCGATTTCGTCACCGATGGCGTGTTGCAGCGCTGGTCTCTCGACCTTGGCACAGCCCGCCAGCTTGACCTCAAAAGCACCGCCAGCGCCTCGCGCGGCGTATCCTCGCCGCCCTCGCCTTCAATCACCAGCATCGCGCTCACCCAAGGCGACAAAAGCCGCGCCGACCTGCTTTCAGACATGGGCACGGGCCTGTTGATCACCTCCATGATCGGCTCAACCATCAACGCCACCACCGGTGATTATTCCCGTGGCGCGTCGGGCTTCTGGGTCGAAAACGGCCAGATCACCTACCCCGTGAACGAATGCACTGTGGCCGGAAACCTGCGCGACATGCTGCTGACCATCACCCCCGCCAACGACGCCCGCACCCATCTGAGCCGCGTCGTGCCCAGCCTTCTGGTCGAAGGTCTGACCATTGCCGGTGAGTGACCTCGACCTCCTGCGCGAAGCCGCTTTTGAAGCGGGTGAAATCGCCAAGCGCTTCTTTGGCAACGGACCCGAAACGTGGGACAAAGGCGACAGCCAAGGCCCGGTGACCGAGGCCGATCTCGCCATTGACGCCATGCTCAAAGACAAGCTGTTGAGCGCCCGCCCTGACTATGGCTGGTTGTCGGAAGAAACCGAAGACGGCACTGCACGCCTGTCCAAAGAGCGCGTCTTCATCATCGATCCCATAGACGGCACCCGCGCCTTCATCGAGGGCTCCAAAAACTTCTCCCACTCACTGGCCATCGCTGAAAACGGCAAGGCAACAACCGCCGTCGTCCACCTCCCCCTGCTGGATCGCTGCTTCGCCGCAGCACTTGGCCAAGGCGCAACCCTAAACGGCACGCCCATCTCGCCGACCACCCGCACCGAACTGAGCGGGGCCACCACGCTCAGCGCCAAACCCATGCTCAACCCCGACCTCTGGCCCGGCGGCGTGCCCCCGATCAAGCGGGAATTCCGTTCCTCCCTCGCCTACCGCATGTGCCTCGTGGCCAATGCCCGCTTTGACGCCATGGTCACCCTGCGCGACGCATGGGAGTGGGACATTGCAGCGGGCACGCTGATTGTGGAGGAGGCAGGCGGCATCGTCTCTGACCGCACCGCCCAACCCCTACGCTACAACAACCCCCACCCCAAACTGCCCGGCGTCATCGCGACCAATCACGCCCTCCATGCCCAGTTCATGGATCACCTTTTGCCCAAAACCGCATAGCCTTCCCAAATCCTACAACCTGTGGCACACTCCGCCTTGCATATTTCGCAACGGAGCAAACCCATGTTTCGCCTATTCAAATACACGTTTTTCACTTTGCTATTCGCCATCGTCGCTGGCACTGGCTACCTGCTGACCCAACCCTGCACGCCATACACGCGCGCTGAAATCCGCAGCCTGACAGATCGCCTCAACGAAGAGGCCGCCGTGCGCGTGCCCCATCATTCGCTGATGCCCGATGATATGCGCGAGGCCCATGCTGACCTCATCGCCCGTGTGGACAAGGGCGAGGAATTGACCGCAGAGGAAACCCTCGACTACCGCAAGCTGGGCCTCGCAAACCTCTATCAAAGCCAAACCTTTCTCTCCTATCTCGACATGAACTTTCAGACCCGCAAAGACCACGGGATGGAGATGAAAAACAATGTTGGCGGCCACGGGATCGAAGGCACGCACGACCATCACGACGCCTCTGCGCGGGCCAATTTCGACGAGATTCTGACCCGCCTTGATGGCCTCAAGGACCAGAATTTTCTAAGCCGCATCTGGTCCACCATAACCATCTACAAAAACACCGCCGACCTCGTGATCCATATGGGCCCAGCGCCCCAGTCGGTCTCCATCCCCTACACGCCACCCCCCGAGCCTTGGTCTGATCCCGAAATGGGCGCTTTGTTTGAAACCATGCTGATGGGCTACAAAGAGACCCAGTTCGCGCCCGTGAACTCAGCGGCTTACGTCACGCCACTTCACACGGCCCTCGACGCCTATGACCAGCTGGTTTACAGCATTCAGTCAAAGGTCGCCCCGCAGATGGGCTGGGCCGATTGCCGGATCGCTGGCAACTGGCTCTCCATCCAACAGGTCGCCCCGCAACTGGACCCGGATATGTTCATCCGCTTTCCGCGTCCCCCATTGGAGTAGGATTTGCCCCATGTCAGACGCGCTCGCTTCGGAATTTTTTGACGTCACCATAGAGGGCGGCGTCGCCAATCTGGTAATGAACCTGCCCGAAAAATCCAACGCCATGGTGCCAGCATTCTGGACCGACCTGCCCCGCATCTGCGAAGCGCTTGATGGCACGCCGGAAGCGCGCGTAGTCGTTCTTACCGGAGCTGGCAAAAATTTCACCGGCGGCATGGATCTGTCCAACTTCAACGCCCTTATGGATCTTGCCAAAATGGAACCGGGCCGCGCCGCCTACGCCATGCGCAAAACCGTGCTGAAATACCAAGCCAGCCTCTCTGCTCTGGAAAAAATGCGCCAACCCGTCATCGCCGCCATCCAAGGGGCCTGCATCGGCGGCGGCATCGACCTTATCACCGCCTGCGACATCCGCCTCGCATCGGAAAACGCCTACTTCTCCATCGAGGAAATCAACATCGGCATGACCGCAGATGTCGGCACCCTCCAACGCCTCCCCAAACTCATCCCACCGGGCATCGTCTCCGAACTCGCACTGACAGGTCGCCGCTTTTCCGCGCAAGAGGCCGCAGGCTGGGGCATGATCAACGCCGTCCCCGGCGACACCGAAGCCCTGCTCGCCTTCGCCCAAGACATGGCCAAAACCATCGCCTCCAAATCGCCGCTTGCGGTGGCTGGCACCAAAGTCTCCCTCACCTACGCTCGCGATCACAGCGTCGACGAAGGACTTGAGCAAATCGCGAGCTGGAACGGCGGCATGCTGCGCCCCGAGGATTTGATGGGCGCGATGCAAGCCCGCATGGCCAAAAAAGAAGCCGTCTTCAAGGATATCGCATGACACTGGAACTCTACGGCTTAAACACCTGCCCTGCCTGCACAAAAGCACGTAAA
>CAZQMR010000067.1:11797-15080 GCA_964594465.1 uncultured Rhodobacterales bacterium | reverse complement strand
ACTTCCAAAAAGGGTGACAAGCTCGTCGCACTTGCTGGTGGTAACCCATCGCGCTTCTCCACACATGCTGATGCTGACGTGAACGCGAAGTTCCCGCATATGGCAACATTTGGTGAAGCACTGAAACATGCTGATCCTGACTGGCGTCCGATCATCCCAGTATGGGGCAAGATCAACGCGGATCTCGGCACAACTCTGTCCAAGGTTCTCACAGAGGACCTGGACATTCAGGAAGCGCTGGACGGTGTTGCTGAGCGCACCAAAGCAGTGATGACTGAAGCTGGTTACTACACCTGGCAGTAATCCTCCTTGGGGGGTGGGCATTTTGCCTGCCCCTCACTTTCCTACACTTCCATAAACTGATGGGTTCCAAGCAAAGTGGCCAATTCACCCGCCATAAATTCTAACTCTGTCAAAACGCCGGCAAAGATTCGCCGCGTTGCGATGATGAACCGGCTCTCGCCCTATATGTTTATGGCGCCCGCAGTGATCATCATGGCCATGGCGCTGATCTATCCGCTCGGCTACATGATCTGGGGTTCGTTTCGCGACTGGAATCCAAGCCAGACAATTGGTGAGGCCGAGTTTGTTGGCCTGAAGAATTACATCACCCTTTGGGGTGACCCGAATTTCCGCGAGAGCCTTGGCGTTACACTGCGTTTTGCCTTTTTCGTCGTTACCTTCGAAATGATCATTGGCGTTGGTTTAGCGCTGCTTTTGGACCGTGATATCAGAGGCATGTCGCTGCTGCGCACCATGTTTATCCTGCCCATGATGATCGCACCCGTCGTGGTCGGCCTGATGTGGCGCTACATGTATCACCCAACCGTGGGCACGTTTAACCGAACGCTGGAGAGCTTAGGGCTGCCCAAGATCGACTGGCTCGGCAATCATGCACTGACCTCGGTTATCATTGCGGACATCTGGCAATGGACGCCCTTCATCTTCATTCTTGCGCTTGCCGCGCTCCAGTCTTTGCCGCGCTCCGCTTTGGAAGCTGCCAAGATTGACGGGGCCACTGGCTGGCAGCAAATCATCTACATCAAACTGCCGCTCATGATGCCTGTGCTGATTGTGACGTGTCTGCTGCGTTTGATTGATGCCTTTAAAGTGCTTGAGGTGATCCTTGTGCTCACCGAAGGCGGGCCTGGCCTTTCGACTGAAATTCTCGCTCTGCGTATATCGCGGACCGCCACTGAATTCCGCGAATTGGGTGTGGCCGCCGCAATGTCAAACTACCTGCTGATCCTGTTGCTGATGCTGACCGTCGCCATGTTCGCATTCACCCGGCTGCAAGAAGCCCGTGCGGCCCGCGTACGCGCTGCCGCAGAGGAAGAAATCTGATGCAAAAGCAATCTGCAAACCCCGCCTTCTACGCTGTCATTGCTCTGCTGGTGTTTATGTCTGTCGGGCCGGTGTTGTTGATGTTCGTCAATTCGTTCAAATTGGATGTGGACATCATATCCGGCACTAGCGGCTTGTTATTCCTGCCAACGGTTCAGAACTACGAAACAGCGCTGTGCGACGTGCTTTGGTACGAGCCCGATCATCTCGATTACTGTGCGCTCAAGTTTGGTGGGGCTTTTGCCAACTCTCTGATCATTGCGTTGATTTCAACCATACTGACCCTGGTGATCGGCTCCATGGCCGCATATGCGCTTGTGCGCTTCCGCTTTATGGGCCGCGATACCGTTTCCATGACAACGCTTATGGTACGTATGGTGCCGCCTGCTGTGCTGCTTGTGCCGGTGTTTGGCCTCTGGAACAACGAGTTTTGCATCGACAAGACCTCAATGATCGGCGCGTGGTGGCGTGACATGTTTGGCGGGCGGGGTGATATATGCCTTGCTGGGTCGCATGGTGGGATCATCCTTGTTTATGTGGCGATGAACCTTCCATTTGTGATCTGGATTTTGCAGAGCTTCATCGTGCAAGTGCCGCGCTCATTGGAAGAAGCTGCGCGTGTGGATGGTGCAGGACCGTTTCAGGTCTTCTTCAAGGTGGTTTTGCCTCTGATCAAACCGGGCCTCGCAGCCGCTGCCATCTTTACTTTTCGCATCGCGTGGAACGAGTATCTGCTCGCCTCAGCGCTGTCAGGACGCGACACAAAAACAGTGCCGATCCTGATCGTAAACAATATGTCTGAGTTCAACGTTGAATGGGGTGTGATCATGGCGACCGGCATGTTGCTGGCCATTCCGCCGATTATCTTTACGTTGTTTGCATCACGCCAAATCATCACGGGGATGACTGCAGGAGCAGTCAAGGGCTGATGTTGGAGTGGCTGCTCTCACCTATTGATCCAAGTCGTACTCATGAGATCGGCTTCGCCGTTTCATGGCACGCAAGGGCCATGGTGTTGGCATGGGTGTTTTTGGCTCCTTTGGCCATTCTTGTGGCACGGTTCTTTAAGGTACTGCCAAACCAAGACTGGCCCAATAAACTTGATAGTCAGATTTGGTGGCGCTGCCATTGGATGGGGCAAACACTGGTTCTATGCCTTTCTATTTGCGGCTTGGCGCTGGTTTTTCCTCTGGAACTGTCCAAATTGAGCATCCATCAGGGGCTTGGGTATTCCGTGCTTTTGGGGTTGGCTCTACAAGTCGCATTGGGCGTATTTAGAGGAAGCAAAGGCGGCCCCACAGCAAAAGCTGCCGATGGCAATCTACGTGGCGATCATTATGACATGACACCTTGGCGGCGCATGTTCGAGGCCTTACATAAAACGATCGGCTACGGAGTATTGGTCTTGGCGATGCTTGCAGTGATCGTTGGCCTTTGGGACTTGAATAGTCCAAACTGGATGTGGATCACATTGATCACTTGGTGGATTTTTTTGGTTTGCCTGTTCGTGTTCCTGCAAAAACGGGGTATGGCAGTGGATACCTATCAGGCGATATGGGGCACTGATTTGGCGCATCCTGGCAATAAAGGCCCTGCGCCAAAATGGGGAATGCACCGTCCGAATAAGTAATAAGGAGACCTCAATGTTTGGTGTTATCGAAGGCACAGGCTTTGAAGCCATCAATCCCACATTCAACGAGTGCCTTATTGGTCATGCAAGAGTAGAGCGCCTTTGGACCGGCGCGCGCTGGTCAGAGGGACCGGTGTGGTTCGCAGCGGGTCGATATTTGCTATGGTCTGACATTCCAAACAATCGGATGATGCGATTTGATGAAACCGACGGTAGCGTGTCTGTTTTTCGTACTCCATCAAACAACAGCAACGGTCACACTATCGACCGAGAAGGTCGCCTGGTCAGTTGTGAACATCTTGCCCGTCG
>CAZQMR010000067.1:0-11697 GCA_964594465.1 uncultured Rhodobacterales bacterium | reverse complement strand
GTTAAACCAAATGGCTTGGCTTTTTCTCCCGATGAAAGCCAGCTTTACATCGCCGACACAGGCATCTCGCACACCCCGGATGGACCCGCTCACATTCGCGTGCATGACGTGAACCCGGACGGCACGCTTTCTGGCGGTGCAGTTTTGATAGATTGTTCCAACGGTGTGTTTGACGGATTTCGCGTAGATCGTGATGGCCGAATTTGGAGTTCTGCGGCCGATGGTGTGCATTGCATCACGACCGATGGTGAACTCATTGGGAAAATTCACATTCCGGAACTTGTCGCAAATGTGTGCTTTGGCGGGCCTAAGCTAAATCGTCTCTTTATCTGTGGGACGACCTCACTTTATTCCGCCTACCTTAACGTGAACGGACTTTCGCCAGTTTGAATGCAGTCACCGCGAAATGCGCGGCAACTGCAATTCTGGGCGCGTTAGGACAGATCCAACACACTATCTTCGATGACAATATTGAGGCTGTTGGCCTCAAGGTCAGTGCCACGGATATGAAGCAAATCTCCATCTCCTTCAAAGCGTATGAGCAGCGTCCGACCACCACCAAAGATGGATGCGATTTCCGTCCCTTCGCTTAGCACAATGCTGTCATTCTCCATGTCAAAGTCTTGGATGAGGTCACGCTCTTTTGCGTCATTACGTGTCTCGCTTCCAAAGACAAACTGATCCGATCCTTCGCCACCATTCATGCGGTCATAGCGCCCGCCAAGACTAATGATCCGATCATCGCCATCCGTACCATTTAGACGGTCACGACCATCCGTTCCCAAAACAAGATTGAGTTCTGGCTCACCTTCGAAATTAAAGGCGACGATTACAGGATCATGATCAGAATTTCGCGTTGCTGTTGCACCATCAAAGATGCTCTCGTCGCGCGTTCCGAACGTGAAAGTACCGCCCTGATTGCGGATTTCGACTTGATAATCGAGCGCATCTGCTTCGTCTGAATTGACATGCCACTCGGTCACCCCGACCACGTTGTCCAAAATCTCTTGGCTGCCAAGAACATAATCCAACGTGCCAGTTTGACCATCAAACACGTAGGAATATGCATCCTCACCAAGTGCATCATAGGCAATGTCCGCGTAACCAGCGTCGCTCAAAACCGACAGCGGGTCTTCTTGCGCATAGGCGTTCAAATCACCAATGATCAAAACATTGCCCTCAGAGACACCGGTGGGATTGGTTGCAAGATGATCTGCCAATACGTCAGCCGCAGCCGCACGTGTCGCATTATTGTTGCCCTGACCGTCACCTGTGGCAATGTCTTCATCCAAACCGGATAGCGAGCCTTTGGATTTCAGGTGGTTGACGGACACCGTGACGATTTCACCGGATTCAATATGTTCAAAAGACTGTGTCACCGCTGGGCGGTTCAGTCCGTCGCGCGGGCTGTCTAACGGGTCAACGAAGCCGTCAGCATCGAGAATATCCGTCACACCGACAGGATTAGCAGTGGCCAGCTTGTAGATCACGGCATTGGTGATCGCATCGCCGCCGACTTGACCTGTATCAATAAGCCCGTAGATCTCACTGCCTAGCTCTGCATTGACTGCCGCTACCAGTGCTTTGAGGGGAGCTGAACTAACGTCGTTCTCAATCTCGATCAAACCCACGACGTCAGCATCCATGCCAACAATTGCGTTCACAACTTTTGTCGTCTGACGCGCAAGCTCCTCCTCGGTATTGGCCCCGCGGGGGCCTTGACCAACGCTTGTCTGATCTCCACTGCCATCATTGAGCGTCGTGAAATAATTTAGAACATTCAGCGATGCGACCTTGAAATTCCCGCCCAGTTCATCCGGCGCGTCTTGACGCGGGTTGCTCTTCACATGCTCAGCCTCAGGCGCCTGAATACGATACGAGCCAAAGCCATAATCCATGACACCAGTGACGTTGTTCAGCGTATCGCCCATGCGGAACTCGTCAGCAGAAGTCAGGCGATAATCGTCCCCATCAGGAATGCGGATTTCAAACGGGTTCTGTTCAGTTCTGCCGTCATCAAGGGTGATTGTCCGGTTCGCAATATCCGCAAGATACGCTGCATTGGCATCCGCATCTGGCGCATTGTTCTGCGTGAACTGCGCGAAGCGCTCGTCTGACACGCGAATTTCACCGAAGCGATCAAGATTGAACATCTCGGTCACGACAACCGATGGCAAGTTGACGAGCATACCTTCGACTGCTTCAAGGTCTGGAACCAAGCCCTCACCAAATTCAATGGTTGTTGCGTCCGGAATGACCACTTCTAGCTGGTCGACAAATACATTTGTCGCAGTGATTTGTGTCTTACCGTTGAATTCCGAAACCGTGCCTTCGATCGTCACCAAATTGCCTATGGCGACATCAACTAGGGCACTGGACCCTTCGTAGATAAAGATACCCTCTGACGTCGTGACATCGGCGTCATAGTCGATGGCTTCTTCCTGAACAAAGAACCCATCAAGATCGCCCATGGATCCGAGCAAACCGTCTTGAAAATCCGCGGTGACAACCGCCTGAATACTGACGACTTGGCCACTCAGCTGGCTTGAACTGCCGCTGCCTTGGATTTCATGGATTTTTACCATGGTCAAAGGTGGATCAATGATCACATCCTCGCCGCCCGGAGAGCCGACATCCGCACCGCTGTTGCCACCTGCGGCATTGGAGGTTTCACCCTCATTGACTGGGGTCGCACCAGCATCCACTGAGCGTGCCCAGTTCATACCATCATTGGCGTCTGCTGCGAGATCCGTCAAATAGATCGAGGCTGAATTGTCATCACTTGGCCAGTCGCCACCGTCATCATATGCGACGACTGCTTCAGCATTGGCAAAAGTGGTTTCATCGCCGCTATAGGCTTCAAACGATGACCAAAGCGCAACGGTATCACCACCGTTATTAAACCCGTTTGCGCTCCAGTCGCTCACAGCAATCAAGGTTATGCCAGTGCCCCAGGCCGCCTCAAAATCTGCTGCCGTAATATCGTCAGAGTTGTAGAGAATTGCTGACTGGCCGGCTGCCACACTGCCTGCCGCAATCGTTGCTGCGGTGTGAAAAACGGAATTTGCATCGTCCAAAACCCAGCCGGCAAGATCAACAGTCGCTGACCCTGTATTCGTAATTTCAATCCATTCCCAATCGTCTTCGCTGGAGGCGGGGTTGTACATGATCTCTGAAATTACGATCTCGCCGTCTTCGTCACTTCCGCCAGACCCGTCTACCGAAAAGTCAGCAGGATCCTCTGGAAAGCCATCAGTGGAATTTGAACCTGTCCAGTTGGTGGGATCGCCAATTGCCGCACGGATGCTCGCGGGCGTGCCACTCGTGGGGCCAGTGTACCAAATATTATCGAATTCCGATGTGGCACTTGACCCAAAGGCCATTGCTGTGTCTCCAAAAACCAATCCGGCAGGGAGAGCTGAGGTGTTGGAACTCGTGGCATTCGCTTGAAATTGCGTTCCTTCGGAGTGCAATGCGTATATAAATGCGGGTGCATCGTCTTCGCCGGTATACGCAACAATCTGATCCCCGGACGCGGATAGCGCAAATGATCCGCCTGCACCCGTAAATTGATCCGAATTCGGACCAAACGATATCACCGATCCGGCGTTCACACCTGCTGCGGGAGCAGTCCATGCGAGCGTGCCCTCATTGCTGCGAAACGTGCCATCATCAAAAACACCGTTGTCCGTAAATTTGATAACCGTTCCGCCGGGAATGTCAGCCAGCACCACAAAGGAAAAATTGTCGTCATTGTCAGCACGAAGTGAAATGATCGCGATATCACCAGGATTTGTCATCCGTAGGCTCCCAAAAATGTTGAAATTGAAAAGGGCAGCGCCCAAGTCGGCGCCATAAAACTATCTGCTAATCGTAACAGTATTTGAACACTTGCGATAAGAAACGCAGATACAACCTAGGGAGGTCAAGAAATTTTCCGACTTATGCGCAATGGAACCTATGCGAGGTCGCATCTAACCCATGGCTGAACAATTCTTAACCAGCTAACGGGTCGCGGTGGACTTGCCGCGGAACAGCGACCACAGCGTTGAGATCAAGATGAAAACAATCACTGCACACAAGAATGCCGATATCGGTCGGGTCACCAGATCAATTGGCCCGTCAATCCGTGCAGACGCAGCGCGCAGCTTAACCTCCATTATGCCGCCAAGAACCATTCCGAGAATGATTGGAATAATCGGCAAGTGAAGGCGTTTGAGTATCAATCCAAAAACGCCGAATGCTGACGCGATCAGGCAATCAATCACTGAATTGCGCAAAGAATACACACCGACAAAGCTCAGTGTTAAGATGGCAATGCCGAGAAAGCGTGTCGGAATTTGGATCAACCGGACCAGTAGGTTGGAGGATACCAGCATCACAATGACAACGATCACGTTGATCAACAATAATGCAATGAAAAGCGCATAAACGAAGTCGAGTTGATTTGTGAATAAACCTGGTCCGGGCACGACGTTATGAACATAGAACACCGAAAGCATCATCGCCGTAAGGGCCTCACCCGGAATCCCTAGTGCAAGAAGAGGTATCATTGCCGCTGCAGGAACCGCGTTATTCGCACTTTCTGACGCCACAAGCCCCTCAGGTGAGCCCTTGCCAAATTTCTCTGGCTCTTTTGAACGGCGGCGTGCGCTGGAGTAACTCATAAATTGAGCAGTAAACTCGCCGACACCTGGGACCATCCCCATTAATACACCAAAGCCGCCACCCAAAGCTGCAACGCGTTTGAATTTCAAGACGCCCAGCAGCGACTTGCCCATGCTTCCTTTAACCGGGTCAATCTTTGGTGATTTGTCCGGCTCCAACATGAGCAAAAAAGCTTGGCTGATGGCGAACAAGCCAAGCACAACAACGATCAAATCAAAACCGGATGTCAGCCAATTGAAACCAAAAGTGTAGCGGAACGTGTATTTCACCGGCTCCATGCCAACCGACTGAAACAGAATGCCAAGCCCCACCATCATCCCCGCTGCAGCCATTTTTTCCTTATGGGCAACAATCACCAAGATAATGCCAAGCAGGGCCGCCAGAAAAATTTCACGCGCTCCGAACATCGGCGCTATTTTGGCAAGCACGGGCGAAAACAGAATGAGCGCTACGACAGAAATCGCACCGCCAACAAATGATGCTCCGTAAGCCAGCCCCAATGCGCGACGAGCCTGCCCGTTTTGCGTCATCGGATAACCGTCATAAGTGGTCAGTGCATTGACTGCCGTGCCCGGTGTGTTGATCAAAATTGCAGGTAAAGCCCCACCAAACATTGATGAACCGTAAATTCCAAGGAGCAGAATCAAACCATTGAGCGGCTCCATTGAGAACGTCGCAGGCAGTAGGATCGCAATTGCGACCGCAGGCCCAACACCCGGAATAGCCCCAATAGTGACACCGCCTAGGGTTCCAATCAGCAAACAGGCAAGAATTGACCAATCGAAAAGTAGGTCAAGACTGGAGGCAAGTGTTTCGATCATTAGAAGTTAGCCATCACGAAATTGCGGATGCCTTCTGGCAAAAACTCGTAAACTTGGCCAATGGGAAGCGCTACACCTAGACCGGTTTTGAAGACCAACACAACGCAAAGCGAGAAAATTGCGCCTGACGCCAAAATTCTTCCTGAACGATATCCAAGCCGAAGGCTTAACAGTAAAACGAACGCCAATGTTCCGGGCAAATATCCAATTATTTGGATGACCCAGACATACCCCACAAACCAAACTACGAACTCAAGTGATCTGACCCAGAGCCAGACCTCCTTTGCTCGACCGGATGTTCGAGAGCGGTTAGCTGTTCCTAGCAGATGAATGGTCCCAAAGATCACCATCATTGTGACCCCAACCATTGGCCAAAAAGCGGGCTGTGCGATGAGCTTGTTTGAACCCACGAAAGGTGCCTGCCATGGCAATGCGATGGCCAAACCGAGCACAACACCGAGAAACGTCACAGCAAACGCTAAATCGCCGGGTCGGCGCGTGGGTAAGGGGCGTTTACGGATTGGTTTCAATTGCTCCCTTTTCCTTCTTAGAAGCCAATGTCGGTGTAGCGGTTCAACTTGTGCCTTCCGGCGCAATAGACTGGAAATACAGACCTAGCGCAAATGCCATCAACATCGTGCATAAGCTAAGTGCATCCCCCGGTTTTAACCTTTGTCAATTGCCCCAGCCGTTCAAGATCAGCCTCTGGCTGTGTTGAATAAGCCCGCAAAAAAACCCGCAGGCCATTGTCGATGTAACGACCGATGATCGGTTGACCAAGATCAGTGTCTGGAATGTAAAGCGCTCTGTTCCGAGGTGCGGACAAGATCAAGCCCCAAAAATCTTCGGCCGCAAGCTCCGCGTCATCAAACTCTAATCTTCCTGCAGTTCTCTGGGCAGTCATAAAGCTCATCAAACCATCCAGAACTTTATCTGGGCCACTAGCCTGATATTCTTTGCCAATCTCAGGAAATCGGTGGGCCTCACCAATGATAAGCCTTGCCAGCGAAAGGTAATCAGAATGCAGAATTGTGTCGGCATATTTCCACGCGAACTGGTGTAGCTGATCCACCATTCCTTTGTCGGAAGTCTCGTCAAAGGCAAGCATCATGGCATCTCGCGGAACCATCATCATGCTCTGAAACAGCGCAGCCTTGCTGGGAAAGTACTTATAAAGCGTCGGCTTTGTCAGCTTTGCCTCTGCAGCAATATCCTCCATGGATGCACCAGAAAACCCTGTTTCAGCAAAGACCTTAATCGCCGCGTCCAAAATGCGGTTCTTCTTTTCCAACTTGTTCTGTTCACGTCGCGACATCGTGGTCAGGCTAACACGCGGGTCAAAAATTCTGAGAGATATGCGTTATACTGTTCATATCCTTCTAGATTGCAGACATGTCCTGCATCTTGGATGACCTCATAGCGCACGTCTGGATTAGGCGCCAAATTCCAAATCTGCTGCGCAACTCCACTAATTTCATCAGGAGGAGCCAGCTTATCAAACGCGCCCGTCATCAATAAAACTGGCATTGTTAGTTTGGCAAAATCAAACTGCTCGGTTGGGTGGGTGAAACAATAAAGGGCATCAGCATAGGTTTCACTCGGGATAGCTTCCATTGATAGGCGAAGTGCTGCCCGGTCCTTGTCGCTTGCAGATGGCCCACTGATAATGTCGACAACCGAGGATGCAAAATCAGCAGGTGTTTGCCCTTGGCTCATCGGGACCACACGGCTTTGATGAAAAGCCTTTCTTTCTTCGACACTGGCTTGTGACATACCTGTGCAACCACCAGAGAGCACAAGTGCCTGCAATTTTTCGGGGTAGCGCATCGCAAAAGAGGTCGCAATCCAAGCCCCATAGGACAGACCACACAGGATCAAACGATCCGCATCTAGGACTTCCATCACCCTCAGAATATCGTTGCAATAGTCATCCACGTCCGACTGTGCGGAACCTAGTTCGCTGTCGCCGTATCCTCGTAAATCCATCGCTGCAACCCGACAATGGGGCGCTATGGCCAACAGTTGGGGCTCCCAGTTCGTGCGGTTGCCACCAATCCCGTGCAAAAAAAGACAAGCGGTACCGGACCTTTGACCAACGACGGACACCGCAAGTTTTGGCGCGCTGTCAATTGCAATGCTCTCAATCTCAACGAAAGGCGCATCAGATTTGGGCTGCATAGGCGTTGATCTTGGTGCAGCCAGATGCGCAATACTCGCAACTCCTATGTCGAAAATCGCCTGTGTTCCGGCAGCAATCTCTTTTGCGCGTGTATCTTGTGCTTCCAATTCTGCACTCATCGTGACACTGGAGCCGCCTATTGTCTCTTCAACTTTTAGCCACGCATCATAACACGTTGCCCCTTCAATGCCGTCTATATTGGTGTAGGCATAGGCCCGCTGACTATCGCTATAGAACGTCAATTGCTCACGATAGATCGTGTCCTCGCCATTCACGCGAAACCTGCGAAGCAATCCCTGCGACGAATTGCGCTCTTCAGCCATTTCTTGGACAGCAGGATGCCACGGCTCGCTGAAGTTACGCACAAAGTTCCACAACGTATCCGCAGACTTTGCTGACTTCGCGCTGCTTTGGACCTTGTAAAGTCCCAACGGATTACTCTGCTGCAACTTCGAATTCACCGGCGCCGCGCCAAAGCGAACTTCGCGCACCATGTTCGTCACCGGGCGCATCATCAAATTCGTGGGTGTCATAGAGTGTAAGCACGGACATGTAATCTTCCATAATTTCTGCCGTATAGGGCAGCATCAACGCGCCACACCGGCTGTCGCGATAAATGCGCTCAAGGGGCAAAGACTTCAACATCGCTTGCCCACCGCATGTACGGATTGCGAGCGCTGCAATCTCTTGGGCTGCCTCCATCACATTGTATTGTGCAGCGTACATCCGTAGCACTTCGGCCTGCGTGGGAAATCCCTTTGCTTCCATGAAGACCTGCCACCATAGAGCTCGCACAGGTGCAAGTCGCGCGTACATTTTGGATACGGCCAAGCGCTTGGTTGTGAACATCCGGCGATCAGCGGCGGGCTGGCCGGGAACCTCACCGCGCAAATAATCTACCGTAAAGTCATAAGCCGCTTGCGCGATCCCCATATAGGTTGGCGAAAGTGTTGCCATAACATGGGGGAAGTGGGGCAGTGTTTTGATGAAGATACCGGGCGGCATCATCAGATCGTCCTCGGAGACAAACACGTCATTGAGGATCAGGTCCCTGCTGTTTGTGCCGCGCATCCCCAGTGGATCCCAGTCACCTTTCACCTCGAGGCCGGGCGCGTCCTTGTGAACCACGAAGATCATCGTATCCTCGTGACGCGGCTCAATCCCCTCAAAGCGCTCCGTGCAGACGATCGAATAATAATCGCAATAGCCTGCTAGCGACGCGAATTTCTTGAACCCTTTGATTTTCCAACCACCCTCAACCTTGTGACACTCGGTCTGGGCTGGACGCGAGGTCCAGTTCTGACCCGCTTCTGAGATCGGTTGGGAATAAATCCCCTGCTCCTTCACCGCTCGGCGAAATTGGCGTGCGCGCAAGGGCGCAAAGGCTGCACGGTCCGCCTCGCTGAGATGGGGCAGCTCAAACATGAAGCGTGACCACATCATGGAGGAGTTGTGCATGTTGAAGGTCAGTGCCGTTGCGCCGCAATATTTGGCAATCTCAGCCCCCACCATGGCGTATTCGCCCAAGCTGAACCCTTTGCCGCCAAATTCCTCTGGAACGGTCAGGGTCATGAAGCCCTCAGCGGCGAGATCCTTGTAATTTTCCACTGGAAAGCTTGCATCCGTGTCGATCCCAAAGGCCCGCTGAGCAAAGGCCGGACCCAGTTCGTTGATCCGGTTCAAAACCGTCAAAACCTCTGGGCGCACACGGCTAATGTCATAGTAATCTGCTGGTGTGCTCATAGTGTGCTGTTCCCCGTGCGTGTCATACTAAAGCGCCAAGTCGCCTTGCAGGACGCCCTCTTTGACAACGATTTTTCCGTCCAATGCGATCGTGCAATTGCGCATAGGAAGATCGAAATGCCCTTCTGTGAAGCGCCCAGCATATTGGTTCGCACCCGTGGACCACAAAAAATTCCCGGCCCATGCGCGAAATTCCACCGCTTGCATGTCGCGCTTGTCGTAAAGCGCCCCCGACACCCAGCGGGCTCGCGGGTTCATCCCCCAGCCCACATGCGACATCCCGTAAGCGTCACGGTCATCCCAAGCCGCCATGTAGTCGCGGAAGTGCTCAGCATCCAAGCCGCTGCCTTTGATCGCGGTGATAAAGTCATTCTCAATCGTAAAATCAATCTGACTTGTGAGATAGGTTTTGAAGGTCAAATTCATGTCCCCAACATCCATCACGATCCGTCCGTGCACCGCGTTTGTGCCGGGGAATGCAAGGCAAAGCCCACCGGGCCAATGAGCCACATGGCCCGGATTGGTGCCAAAGCCGGGGGTGCCGCCGCAAGGGGCATCTTTGAGGTCCACAATCAGATCCGTACCCGCAGCAGAGGTCACATGCATCTGTGACGCCTCGCTCAACATCCGCGTGCCAAGATCGACCTTTGGGCCAAGTTCTGCAAACGGTTCAGTTCGTTCCAGAATTTCGGGGTGCTCGTTTGTGACAACCAATATCCGCGCGCCAGCTTGTTCAATCTCCGGCCATTCCGCCGCGTGGATCATGCCCTCAACCGTGCAATCAATAATGATTTCGCACTGCTTCATGGCCTCTATCGCGGCGCGGTTTTGTTGGATGGCAAGCGATGTCCCGGTTCCCTTGACCGGGACTGGTGCGGTTTGGGCGGGCGACGGCATTTTTAACATGCAAAAGTCAGCACCCAGATCATAAAGCGCGAGCTCGCTGAGATGCGCTAACACGGGGCGCGACTGGGTTTCGTAAATCAGGGCGGCAGTCGTGCCTTTGACGACGCCATTAAGTGCAAAGACCCGCCGAAATGCAGCCAGCCACTTGCCTTCTATCCGCTCTTGAAGCATCAACTCACTTTCTTTACCAGTGAGTTAAGTTTTTAACAGAACCTCTTTTCTGTCAATGGATTTTTGATTATCAGGTCCGGTCTTTGGCGCTCAAGCCCGCGTTTCGCACATCCGTGAGCGTCGCACCCGGTGTCAGCGCCTCTGGTGAGATGTTAAGATCAAGAACTGCTCCGGTCTGAGATGCCATCGCCCGTTCAAAGGCGGCAGCAAAATCCTCGGTTGCCTCAACGCGTTCACCGTGAAAGCCATAGGCTTTGGCCAGCGCTACAAAATCGGGATTTATGGACATCGTGGTACCACTGACTCGTTCGGGATAATGCCGCTCCTGATGGGCGCGAATTGTCCCATAAATCCCATTGTTCACAATCAAAATGATCGGTTGTGCACCGGCTTGGGCAGCGGTGGCCAACTCCTGACAATTCATTTGGAAATCACCGTCCCCGGCAAAACAGACGACACAGCGCGTTGGATCAGCTATTTTTGCAGCAACGGCGGCAGGTACACCGTACCCCATGGCTCCTGATTGAGGGGCAAGCAGCGTTGCATCTGGTCCAAACTTGAAAAACTTGTTTGGCCAGACCGTGAAATTGCCCGCCCCGTTCGTCAAAACCACGTCTTTGGGCAAGCGATCTTGCAGCCAAGCCATCACTTTGACCATATCGACAGGGGAGGGCTGTGCGGGGGCTGCAAAGCCTGCCATCCAGTCCTCGCGCGCTTGTTTGCGCCACTGCGCCCAATTGCCTGAAATGGGCGAGAGCGCCGCAGCAAAGGCATTGGGCCCTGCCTGTAGTCCAAGCGTGGGGACGTAGATTTTGCCAATCTCACCGTCGCACCCATGTACATGGATCAAGCGTTGCTTGGGTACTGGCACATCCAAAAGCGTATACGCATCGGTCGTCATCTCACCAAAGCGCACATTGATCGCAAGGATCGTGTCAGCCTCTGATATCAGGCGCTTCACATTCGCAGGCATGCCCACGCCGGCTTCACCTGCAAACACCTCTGAATGATTGTCGAACTGATCCTGATAGCGAAACGCACAAATCGTCGGGATGTCAGAGCTTTCTGCGAAGTCCTGCAGGGCACGCCGACCCTCTGCCGACCAGTTGCATCCGCCGAGCAAGATCAGGGGGCGCTCAGCGGCTCCAAGGAGGTCTTGAACCTTTGCAATAGCATCAGCGCTCGGCGCAGGGGCTGCAATTTCGGCCG
>CAZQMR010000066.1:6786-15225 GCA_964594465.1 uncultured Rhodobacterales bacterium | reverse complement strand
GGCCCCGACCATATGCGCGCCCAACAGCTCGCCTGTTTTGACGTCAAACACGGTTTTCACGATGCCTTCGCTTTCGCCAAGCGCGATGGCTTTGCCATTGCCCATAAAGGGGAAGCGGCCGACTTTGATCTCATAGCCCTCTTCCTTGGCCTGCTCCTCTGTGAAGCCGACAGAGGCGATTTGCGGGTGGCAATAGGTGCAACCCGCAATGCTTTCCGGCTTCACCGCATGGGGTTTCAAACCTGCGATCAGCTCTGCCACCATAGCGCCCTCATGGCTGGCTTTGTGGGCGAGCCACGGCGCGCCTGCGATGTCGCCGATAGCGTACACGCCCTCGACACCGGTGCGACAATAGGCATCGGTGACAACATGGGTGCGATCTACGGTGATCCCCTGCTCTTCCAGCCCCAGCCCTTCGGTGTTGCCAACAATGCCGACGGCGGAGATGACGGTGTCAAACTCGTGCTGGCTGGTTTTGCCGCCATGTTCGATATGGGCGATGACTTTGCCGCTTGAGCGATCGAGCTTTTGTACCATGGCGGATTCCATGATTTTCATGCCCTGCTTTTCAAACTGCTTTTTGGCGAAATCTGCGATCTCAGCATCTTCAACCGGCAAAATCCGTTCCATGACTTCGACAACAGTCGTGTCAGCCCCAAGCGTATTGTAGAAGCTGGCAAATTCGATGCCGATGGCACCAGAGCCAATCACCAGCAGTTTTTTAGGCATGTGAGGTGGCTGGAGCGCGTGTTTGTAGGTCCAAACGCCTTTGCCATCGGCCTCAAGCCCGGGGAGCTCGCGTGCGCGTGCGCCAGTGGCGAGAATGATGTTTTTGGCGGTTATCTCTGCACTATCCTTGTCGGATTTAACGGCAATCTTGCCTTTGCCGGTAAGGGTGGCCTCGCCCATCATGGTCGTGACTTTGTTTTTCTTTAGCAAATGGCCGACGCCGGAATTGAGCTGTTTGGCAACCCCGCGAGAGCGTTTCACCACTGCATCCAAATCGTAGTCGATATTGTCCGCCTTGAGGCCGAACTCTTTGGCGCGGTGCATCAGGTGAAAGACTTCTGAGGAGCGCAACATGGCTTTTGTCGGGATGCAGCCCCAGTTGAGGCAGATGCCGCCCAGATGCTCACGTTCGATAATGACTGTCTTGAGGCCGAGTTGAGCTGCGCGAATTGCGGCGACATAACCGCCGGGACCAGCGCCAATCACTGCGACGTCATAGGATGCTGAGGCCATTGAGGAAAGGCTCCGTTTCGAATGGTTTAATGTTAAACTAATTGTAGTGTAGCACCCTTGATCTAAAAGCAAAACAGGCAATTTGAACGCCAAACGCCCCGGCTTTTGCCGAGGCGTTTAATCCGTAAGTGTAAATTTTGTGTCAGCTTGTGACGTTTTTAGACAGCGACTTGCAGCCCCTGCTCGGCCAAATAAGCGGCCTCGTTGGGTGTGCAGCTGCGACCCAGCACAGGATTGCGCAGTGGGAAGCGACCGTATTGACGGATCACATCGCGGTAGCTTTTGGCGTGCTCCAGTGGTTTGTCACATGTGTTTGGCATGCGTGTGGACATCAGCCCCACGCAGCGCTCTTGGTCCATCAGGCTTTCAGAATGCATCAGGGGCAAGTAGAAAAACTGACGTTCCTCTTCGCTGACGCGCATGTCGTGGCCCATAACGAGGGCGCGTTTGGCAATGGCCAGTGCCCGAGCATCGGTTGCATAGGCGTCTTGTGTGCCTTGGAACATGCGCCGTGGCAGTTGGTCCAGCAGGATAAGAAGTGCGAGGCAGGAGCGGGGTTTTGTGACCCAAGCGGCGCAATCGCCATCCCGTGCGGTAGCCCAAATTTTGGCAAATCGCTCGGTCAGTTTGGCATTCACAGCCGGGTCATCTTCGCCCCAACCATCTGGTCCAATTTCAGATAACCAAGTATCCAGTATTTGATCTATTTCGGCACCCATTTTGCCAGCCCTCCACTAACTACTATTTACTGGACCCAGCTTGGGCGAGGTTACGGGAATCGGTCAAGAAATTTGTTATAAAACTGTCAAAAATCGGTTTCTTCTGTCTCTTTTTGATCCTCAATGTCCATTTCGATTGCAACTTCTTGTGCGATTTCAACCACGACTGGAGAGGATGTAGGTAGAATCGCCGTATAGCTCGTGGTCTCTTCCACAGGCACAGATGCACGTCTTGTCATGCGATAGAGGCTATATGCAGTGATCAGGATCATCATCAGAGCGATGAAGACGAAGAACATGTTTGGTCCAAAACGCTGCATCATTGCACCTACAATGATCGGGCCCATAATCGCGCCAACCCCGTTTAGAAAAATCATCCCGCCAGACGCGGCGGCCATATCCTCGTGTTCCATATAGTCGTTGGCATAGGCGATCAGCAGGGAATAGAGCGGATTGGCGATGCCGCCGATGACAAAGGCAAGGGCGTAGAGGACCGGGCGCTCAGTGAGCAATCCAAGGCTTGCGAGTGCAAGAACGGCACCGGTTGCGGTGATACCTGCGATCAGCGCGCGGCGGTCCATGCGATCAGAGAGCCAGCCGATGGGATATTGTGCGATCAGCCCGCCAAGGTAGATCATGGAGATGAAGATGGTGGTTTGCTGCACGCTGAGGCCGACTTCGGTGGCGTAGACCGGCGACATGCCAAAGAGGGCTGCAAAGATGCCACCCAGGAAGAAGATGCCAACGCAGGAGGTTGGAGTTTTGACGAAGAGCTCTGGGATGCTCATCGGCTTCGTGCGCTCGAATGCGGGTGTGCGTTGGGCCGCGAGCAGGATGGGAGCGAAGGATATCGAGACGAGCACGCTCATCAGCACGAAGAGGTTCCAGCCGGCGGGGTCGGCGAAGTTGACCATGCCTTGAGCCGAGACGATGCCCGCCATTTGCACGATCAGGTAAAGGGACAGAGTCTTGCCGCGATTCTCGTTGGTGGCACTTTCGTTGATCCAGCTTTCGGCGACGACGTAAACGCCGGAAAAGCAGAAGCCAACGAGGATGCGCATGGCGAGCCAGGCCCAGATTGTGGGGACAGCGGCGTAGAGGATGAAGGCGGCGGAGATGAGGGAGGCGAGTGCCGCAAAGACGCGGACATGGCCGACTTTGCCGATCATGCGGGGCGCGAGGCGTGCGCCGCCCAAGAAGCCGAGAAAGTAGCCGGACATCACGAAAGACATTTCCGTGGCGGTGAAGCCTTCGGTTGCGCCTCGCAAACCAAGCACGGTGCCTTGCAGGCCGTTGCCGATCATCAAAAGGAGGATGCCGACGAAGAGGGTCCAGGAAGAAAAGAAAACGGCGATCATGGGAGCAGCCTTTCGGGGGGTGGCTATCTCTGCCGCGTATCGCGTTTTAAGCGAGTCGGATATACCAGATTCGACTCGTTGTGGTCGTTATTGGCGCTTAGGGGATCAGGAGCGAGCTGTCGCCGTAGGAGAAGAAGCGGAATTTTTCAGCGATGGCGGCTTGGTAGATGCGGTCCATTTCGGGTTTGCCGATGAGGGCGGAGACGAGCATCAGGAGGGTTGAGCGCGGCAGGTGGAAATTGGTGATGAGGCCGGAGGCGATGGCGAATTGGTGGCCGGGGCGGATGAAGATGTCGGTTGCGCCGGACCATGGGGCGCCTGCGGCGAGTTCGGGGGCGGCGGTTTCGACGAGGCGCAGGGCTGTGGTGCCGACGGGGATGATGCGGCGGTTTTCTGCGAGCGCGCGGGCGATGTTTTGGGCGGAGGATTCTGAGATGCTGCCGGTTTCGGCGTGCATTTTATGTTCGGAGATGTCGTCGGTTTTGACGGGGAGGAAGGTCCCTGCCCCGACATGGAGGGTGACGCGGGTTTGGTTGATGCCTTTGGCAGTAAGAGCTTCGAGGACGGCGTCGTCGAAATGGAGCGAGGCGGTTGGGGCGGCGACAGAGCCGGGATGCTCGGCGAAGACAGTTTGATAGTCGGTGTGGTCTTGGGCGTCGGGCGCGCGTTTGGCGGCGATGTAGGGCGGGAGCGGCATGTCGCCGGTTTGAGCGAGGGCTGCGAGGAATTCGGGGCCTTTGAGGGTGAAGCGGAGTTGGATTTCGCCGCCCTCGCGACTGAGGACTTGGGCTTGCATGGGCCCAAAGTCGATGACGTCATCTTCTTTGAGGCGCTTAGCGGGTTTGCCGAGCGCAAGCCATGTGCCCGGCTCGCGCTCCTCAAGAAGCGTGATTTCGGTGTTTGCGACAGCCTCGCCACGGGTGCGGGTGCCGCGCAGGCGGGCGGGCAGAACTTTGGTGTCGTTGAACACGAGCAGATCACCCTCGCGCAGGTGATCTGCGAGGGCGTCGAAGCGTGTGAGCGTGTGCTGGCCGCGATCTGAGACAAAGAGGCGCGAGGTTGAGCGGGGCACGGCGGGACGCAGGGCGATCAGCTCTTCGGGCAGCTCGAAGTCGAAATCCGAAAGTTTCATTCTACATCTCAATTGCAATTGTGCATCACGGGGAGTGCTCTAAAAGATGCGCAAGCGATTGGCCACTGGGAAAGGGAGTTGAAGATGAGCGAGATTGTTGAAGGGGCGACGGCGCCAAGTTTTACGCTGCCGAGTGATCAGGGTGATGTGAGTTTGGGTGATTTTGCAGGCCAAAAGGTCGTGCTGTTTTTCTATCCCAAGGACGACACGCCGGGCTGCACGAAGGAGGCGATTGGCTTCACGGAAATGCTGAGCAAGTTTGAGGGTGCTGGTGCGGTAGTGCTGGGTGTGTCCAAGGATACTGTCGCCAAGCATGAGAAATTTGTGGCCAAGCATGATCTGGGCGTGCGCCTATTGTCAGATGCGGAGAGCGATCTTTGCGAACAGTTCGGCGTTTGGGTCGAGAAGAACATGTACGGGAAAAAGTACATGGGGATTGAGCGGGCGACGTTTTTGATTGATGGCAGCGGCGCTGTGGCGAAGGTTTGGCGCAAAGTTAAAGTGCCGGGCCATGTTGAGGCGGTGCTGGAAGCGGTTGAAGCGCTTTGAGTGATCCAACAACATTGCGCGGCTGTGCGGAGGCGGTTTTGCGCACTGCTGATCCGATGGAAAAGACCACAAACTCGCGCCGCTTTGCAAAGTGGTGGCAAGAGGCGCGGGACGCAGGCGAGACGCCGGAGATTGGTGAAGCTGCGCCGCCCGACTTCCCTGCCCGCCCAGAAAAACCTGAGTTGGTAGAGCCGCGTGATGTGCCAAAGCGCAAACCGGGCACGCCAGAGGGGCGCATCGCGATGCTGCACGCGATCTGCCATATCGAGATGAATGCGGTGGATCTGCATTGGGACCTGATGGCACGCTTCGCGGATATTGAGATGCCGATTGGGTATTTTGATGACTGGGTGAAAGCGGCGGATGAGGAGAGCAAGCATTTTCAACTTGTTCAGGCGCGGCTCAAAGCGCTTGGATCAGAGTATGGTGCCCTGCCCGCTCATGCGGGGATGTGGCGCGCGGCGGAGCAAACGGCTGAGGACATTGAGGGGCGGCTTGCGGTGGTGCCAATGGTTCTGGAAGCGCGGGGGCTTGATGTGACGCCGGGGATGATTGCGCTTTTTAAGCAGGCCAAAGACCCGGAGACGGTGGCGGTGCTTGATGTGATCTATGCAGAGGAAGTGGCGCATGTGGCCTACGGATCAAAATGGTTCCACTTTTTATGCGGACGACATAATATTGATCCTAAGCCCCGGTTCCATGAATTGGTGCGCAAATATTTCCAAACAGAGCTGAGACCGCCCTTCAATGAGGAAAAACGCGCTGAAGCTGGCATTCCGCCAGACTTTTATTGGCCGTTGGTGAACGAGAAATAGATTTCGATTCGCCCAGCTTTAAGTTGCATTTTTCATAGGTAGAATTACCTATGCGCAAATTTCCGCATTTATTGTTTGTAAAAGTGGATGAACTGGCCACTAACAAAAGGGCCTCAGTCTGTCGATTTTACAACAAAATCGGCAAAAAACCGCCAATAGCCGCCGAACTGTCATCAACGGCCAAAATGCAGCTTCAAGTCTCTGTTCTCTTTAACAAAAGCAATGCTATAAGCCTCTAAGTCTGCGGAAGCTTGGGGCCTTTCGCTTCGTTAGAGGGACCGAAAAAAACAATGGCTGAAAAAGCTGCACCGGCCAAATCACGTTTGGCGAGACTTCTGCCTGAACAGAGAATTTGCCTCAAATCAGAGAGTGCGACGCGATATGTGACGCTGACAACCGGGATGCAGGCAGCCGCCTGTTGCGTGGGCGCTCTTTTCGCTGGATGGACTTTGGTAGCAACAACCGCACTTACGCTCAACATCTTGAGCGCGGACGATGCTGAGGTTCAAACGAAAGTGATGCGTGACGCCTATGAGACGCGCGTGTCGACTTTGCGTGAACAGCGAGACCGAAAAGCACGTGAGGCGTCCAACGCGCAGACCCGTTTTGCGATGGCGATGGATCAAATGTCACGTCAGCAAAACGCACTATTCGCTGCAACCGAAGATGTGCGCGAACTGGACACTGAAATTTCGCTGATGCGCCAAAAGCTGGCACAGGCGGTTGCAGAACGCACCGAAAGCGAAGATGCCAACGCGATGCTGTTGAGCGATCTGCAATCCGCAACCGGTGCGCTGGATGGTCGTGATGCGATAAAGAACGATTTGGCAAACACGCTTGAGACGATTGCCGCGGCTTTGGGCGAAACGTCGCAAGACCGCGATACCCATTCCGAGCTGGTGACTGACCTGTCCTCGCAGGTTGCAGCCCTAGAGCTGCGCTTGAAGGTGAATGAAACCCGTCAGGATCGCATGTTCTCAGAGCTTGAGGATGCGGTTACGGTTTCGCTAGATCCGCTTGAGGATTTGCTGCGCGTGACTGGGCTGGATGTCGACAAACTGTTGGTCAAAGTGCGCAACAACTATTCTGGCGAGGGCGGCCCTTTCCTGCCGGTTACGATGGCGGGCAAGCAGATTGAGGGGGATGTTGAAACCACCTCTGATCGCTTTGACAATCTGATGGTTGGTTTGGATCGGGTGAACCTGATGCAGATTGCGGCCTCTAAAATTCCGTTCACGATGCCGGTGCGCAGTGCGCATCGCTTCACCTCTGGCTTTGGTGTGCGTCGTGACCCCAAGAACGGTCGTGCCCGGATGCACAAGGGCCTCGATTTCGCGGCCCCGCGCGGCACGCCTATCATGGCAACAGGCGACGGTACTGTGATCCATTCGGGTCGTATGAGCGGTTATGGTAAAACGGTGAAAATTCGCCACGCGTTTGGTTTTGAGACTCTTTATGCGCATTTGAATTCAATTGATGTAAAAGTTGGCGATCGCGTCTCGCGTAACGATAAGATAGGTGGTATGGGAACCACCGGACGTTCAACTGGCGTTCACCTCCACTACGAGATTAGGATTGGCGGCAAGGCCGTTAACCCCATGTCCTACATAAAGGCAGCGAAGAATGTTTTCTAAATCAAAGGTCGACGAAAAATCAGATGCAGCCCCCTCTGCAGCAGAGCAGAGCCCGGCCGCACCTAAACCAGCAGCACCCGCTGCGCCGGCGTCTTCTGCCCCGGCGACAGCTCCTAAAACCAAACCGGCACCGTCTGTGCTTTCCTCTGATCTTGAGATCCGTGGAAATCTAAAAACGTCCGGTGACATTCAGGTTGAGGGTCGTGTTGACGGTGACATCCGTGCTCATCTTCTGACAGTAGGCGAAGGCGCCACTGTTAAGGGTGAGATTGTTGCGGATGATGTTGTTGTAAACGGTCGTGTGATTGGCCGTGTTCGTGGTTTGAAAGTACGTCTGACTTCAACTGCACGCGTTGAGGGTGATGTGATCCACAAGACAATCGCCATAGAGAGCGGTGCGCATTTCGAAGGTTCTGTGCAGCGTCAGGATGACCCGCTAAGTTCAACAGCGAAAGACGGAACTAAGCCGAAGACGAGCTAAGTCTCTCAAAACGATAAAAGAATTGATCAGAGCGCCTGTTTCGGGCGCTCTTTTTTTGTGCGTCACGATGTAGTTTGATATCGAAACAGTTGATTTTAGTTTGACGTCGTACAATATGGTACGTAATCATACTAAAGGAGATTCGTTATGAAGAGACGCAAATTTCTGGCATTGACCGGTGGTGGTATTGTTGTGGCAGCCGGTGCCGCCTTAGGTATGGTTGCAAGCCGTTCACCCGATGCGGCTTTGCAGCCATGGGCCCAAGCAGGCACTGCTTATACGGAGCCGCGCATGAGGGCCCTCTCCTTTGCGATCCTGTCGCCCAACCCGCATAACCGCCAACCTTGGCTGGCTGACCTGAGCAAGCCCGACACGATCACCTTGTTTGTGGATACGGATCGAATGTTGCCCCATACCGATCCCTTCAATCGGCAAATCGCAATCGGTTTGGGGTGTTTTCTGGAAACGCTGAGGATGGCGGCAGCTGAGGATGGTTTTCGCACAGACAT
>CAZQMR010000066.1:0-6686 GCA_964594465.1 uncultured Rhodobacterales bacterium | reverse complement strand
CTGACCGGTGATGCACTGATGACTGAGTTCCAGACCCCACACACTTACAAGGAAAGTGTCGATCTGATGCGCATTGGCAAAGCGGAAGTTGAGGCAAATCCTGACGGTATCGATTTTTCCGGCCCACTGTTTGAAACCCTAAGCGCTGTCGGGATGCTCAACCGTAAGGGTCTTTTGGATCCCAATTCCAGCATGTTCCAGCAAGCTATTAATGCGGTGATGGCCAATGCAAATTCGGGCATGGGATATGTTTGGCAGATTACCAAAACCAACACCCGAAAAGATCAGATTGCGGCGGGGCAGGACTGGATGCGGCTGCATCTCGCGGCCACAGGTGAAGGTCTTGCGCTGCAACCAATGAGCCAGGCCTTGCAGGAATTTCCTGAAATGGAGGCGCTTTACACAGCCGCGCACAAAAAGCTCGCGCCCGGCGGTGGCACTCTACAAATGCTGGCGCGATTGGGCTATGCTGCCGCACCCAACCAGAGTCCACGCTGGCCGCTGGAGGCGAAACTGATCAAAGGCTAACATGTGAGCGAGCAACGGCGCCTCTATTTTGAGTTTTTCACGCAAGTGGGGATCATCGCGCAGCTGAGCGAAACCATGTTTTCGCGGCGCCTCCCGGATGGTCTCCATATGTCGCATTTCACGTTGCTGAGCAACTTGATGCGATTGGGCGATGGCAAAACGCCACTGGAGCTGGCCAGCGCGTTTCAGGTGCCAAAGGGGACGATGACCCATACGCTGAAAGTGCTTACAGAGCGGGGGTTGATTACCCAGTCACCTCACCCTGAAGACAAGCGCTCCAAGCTGGTGCATCTGACGGATGCAGGGCGTGCCTATCATGGCCAAGCCATTCAAAACATGGGTGAAAATCTGGGGGAGCTGGCCAATCTGATTGACCCTGAAATGATCGCGCGCTTGCTGCCCAATCTCAATGAAGTCCGTCAAATTTTGGATGAGAACCGCGATCTCTAACAGACAAGCATCACTTTCCCTAAATATCCCCGCGCGGAGCGCAAGAAATTTACCCCTCAGCCTGCGCCTCACCACGGCTCTTACCCGTAACATCCATCGCAAGCACCGCAGCCATAAACGCATCAAGATCACCATCGAGCACGCCTGACGTGTCAGAGGTTTCAACATTGGTGCGCAGGTCCTTCACCATTTGGTAAGGTTGCAGAACATAAGAGCGGATCTGGTTGCCCCAGCCGGCATCGCCTTTGGCCTCATGGGCCTCTTGGATGCTTTCGGTGCGCTTGCGCATTTCCAGCTCAAACAGGCGCGATTTCAGGGCTTTCATGGCGATGTCGCGGTTTTGGTGCTGCGATTTTTCTGAGCTGGTCACAACGATCCCTGTGGGGTGATGGGTGATGCGCACAGCGGAATCAGTGGTGTTGACGTGCTGACCACCCGCACCTGAGGAGCGGTAGGTGTCGATGCGGATGTCCGACGGGTTCACGTCGATCTCGATATTGTCGTCGATCACCGGATAGACCCAAACGGAAGAAAACGAGGTGTGGCGCTTGGCATTGCTGTCAAATGGCGAGATACGCACCAAGCGATGCACGCCACTTTCGGCCTTAAGCCAGCCATAGGCGTTGAGGCCTTTGATCTGGTAGGTCACCGATTTAATGCCCGCCTCATCGCCTGCGGAATAGGACATGGTTTCGACCGAGTAACCTTTGCTTTCGGCCCAGCGGACATACATGCGCGACAGCATTGAGGCCCAGTCGCAGCTTTCGGTGCCGCCTGCCCCGGCGTTGACTTCGAGGAAGGTGTCGTTGCCATCGGCTTCGCCGTTTAGGAGCGCTTCTATCTCTTTGGCCGCGGCAGTTTTTTGCAGGGCCCGGATGGCCTCTTCGGCCTCTTTGACGACATCTGCGTCTTCTTCCATCTCGCCAAGCTCGATCAGCTCTTTGTTGTCTTCAAGCTCTTGGGCCATTTCCTCGTAGCCTTCCACCGCGCCCACAAGCACCTGACGCTCGCGCATCAGTTTTTGGGCTTTGGCGGGATCGTTCCAAAGGTCAGGATCCTCGGACATCGCATTGAATTCCTCGATGCGATGCGCGGCCGTGTCCCAGCCCATGCGCTGCTTGAGCAGCTCGAAGCTCTTTTCGATTTCAGTGACGATATGTTCGATTTCAGTGCGCATGAGGAACCAGATGGGGAGTGCGTTTCAGAGGTTGCGTTAAACCATGCTGTGAAGTTGGCGTCCAGCGCTATGCCTAATACAACCCACCTGAAGACAACGACCCGAAGCTGGGCTTGGCAAGTACCTTTTTTTGTTGCTTGCGGCCCTGGCTGTCGGTCACGGTGACCGTTGCTTCCTGCGCTGCACTGCCATTGTCATAAAGCAGCAGATCGCCGCCCATGGCCCATCCGCCATCGATGAAGCTGTCGGTCTGACCAAAAAACGGTTCCTCGTCGGCGCGGAACAACTCAGCCACAACATTTGGCCCGGACGCGCTGTCTGGCAGGCGCATGCCGGTGTTGCGGTCAATTTTGATGAATACTGTGTCATTGGGGCGCTCGAATTTGAAGCTGCCATGGCCTTTCAACGCGGTTTTCATGAACGCCGCGAAGGCTGGTCCACACATGGACCCACCGGATGCGGATTTTCCCATCGGTTTGGGTTGGTCATAGCCGATGTAACAACCTGCGACGATTTCCGGGGAGAAGCCAACGAACCAGACGTCTTTTGCCTCGTTGGTGGTGCCAGTTTTGCCCGCAAGCGGTTTGCCGAGAACTTTGCCAACCGTTTTGCTGGCAGTGCCGCGCTCAACGACGCCCTGCATCATGGAGGTGAGCTGGTAGGCCGTGACCGGGTCCATCATGCGCTCGGCGTTGGAGATGAGGTTGGGCGTGCGTTTCAGCTCGGCTGGGGTTTTGTCGCAATCGACGCATTCGCGCTTGTCATGGCGAAACACAGTTGCGCCGCGCCGATCCTGCACGCGGTCCACAAGGGTTGGGTCGACGCGCTTGCCGCCATTGGCAAACATCGCATAGGCCGACACCATTTTGTAGAGCGTTGTTTCCCCTGCGCCGAGGGAATAGCTGAGGATGCCGGGCATATCGTCATAGACCCCGAAGCGCTCGGCATAGCCGCCCACAATATCCATCCCGATTTCTTGGGCGATGCGCACGGTCATCAGGTTGCGGGAGCGCTCAATTCCGGTGCGCAGCGGTGCTGGGCCGTAAAAGCGCTTGGAGGCGTTTTGTGGGCGCCACAACCCTTGGGGTGTTTGCACTTCGATGGGTGCGTCGACCACGACTGTTGCCGGAGAAAATCCGCTATCAAGGGCTGCGGCATAGACGAAGGGTTTGAAGGAGGAGCCGGGTTGGCGTGTGGCTTGGGTGGCGCGGTTGAACACGCTGTCCTGATAGGAAAAGCCGCCCTGCATCGCGAGAACCCGGCCTGAACGCACGTCCATGGCCATGAAGCCGCCCTGCACTTCTGGGATTTGGCGCAAGGTCCAACGGATAAACGAACCGTCATCGTCGCGGGTCATGGCGCGGATAAAGACCACATCGCCGACTTTGAACATGTCAGAGGGCTTGCGCGGCTTGCGCCCGGCGCGACCGTTTTCATTGAGGGGGCGTGCCCATTGGTAATCCTTGAGAGGGATCCAGTGGCCGTCCTCATCATTGGCGATATCTTCAATGCCGATACGGGTGTCATTTTTGCCCAATTGCAGGACGACAGCAGGATGCCAGCCTGCAATATCGCGCGGAAGTTTGAGCGCCTTGAGAGCGCTGCGCCAACTGGCCTCATCCACAAGTTGCTCTTCGGGAATGAAGGCTATTGGGCCACGATAAATGCCGCGACCGCGATCATACCGTTCAAGCTGTGCGCGCAGGGCGGCGGCGGCGGCCTCTTGCAGATCTGGTTGAACAGTTGCGCGAATGGAGAGGCCGCCGGAAAACAATTCCTCTTGTCCGATGCTTTGAGTCAGCTGGCGGCGAATTTCATCTGTAAAATAGTCACGCCCTGCCACGCGACTGCGCGCAGATACGTAGTCGCCGCCCTGAACAGTGTTGAGATCGGTTTCGCGCGCGCTGGCGTAGACTGCCTCATCAATATACTCGTTTTGGAACATCTCCCTTAGGACAAAATTCCGGCGATCCATTGCACGGGTGCGTTGTTTGATCGGATGGTAGTTGGACGGGGCTTTGGGCAACACGGCGAGGTAGGCCGCCTCTTCAACCGTCACATCTTCAAGGGCTTTGCCAAAATAGGTCAGAGCAGCAGACGTGACGCCGTAGCTGTTTTGCCCGAGAAAAATCTCGTTGAGATAGATTTCTAGAATTTTATCGCGATCCATCGAGGAGACCATGCGATTTGCCAAGATGATCTCACGAATTTTGCGTTCGGCAGTTACATCGCCGGACAAAAACGAAATCTTGGCCACCTGTTGGGGAATTGTTGAGGCCCCGCGCAGAGTTTCCCCGCGCGTGCGCACCGCATCAACCAAAGCTGAGGCCATGCCACGCACGTCAAACCCTTGATGCTCGTAAAAGCGTTTGTCTTCTGCCGATAAGAAGGCCTGCTGAATGACTTCTGGGATTTCGTCGATAGGCGTAAATAGGCGGCGCTCGCGCACGAATTCGTCCATAATGTCGCCACGACCGGAATAGACCCGACTGATGGTCGCAGGTTCGTAAGTTTGCAAAGCCGCGTGATCGGGCAAATCTTTGGAATACATGTAAAGCACGCCACCCACGACGATTGCACCCATCACGGCGCCAATCGTGAGCCAGCTAAACAAGAAACCCAAAAAATTCGAAACTACACGCAACATCGTTTTGTTGATTCCCTAGCGTTGTACCCCTGATCGCACTTATAAGGGTGCTGTGGAGGCGCGTCAAAAGCTCCGGCAGTTTTCTGCTTTTGGGCCCTTATGGTTTATTGCAGGTTAAGGGCGCTTTGCTCGGCATCCCGATCAACCCAGTTTTCCAGTGTCGCAATTATGCCCTTGATCGCATCTGCCCGCCATAGGGGAGATTGCATATTGGCGCGGTCTTTTTTGTTGGAGAGAAAGCCGAGCTCGAGCAGGATGGAGGGAATTTCCGGGGCTTTAAGCACTTCGAATCCAGCTGAGCGCAAGGGGGCCGAGCGGATCACACCAACGGTCTTGCGCAGGCCTTGGACCAACAGACCGCCAAACGCTTTGGAGCGCATATTGGTGCGGCTTTGAGCGAGGTCCACAAGGATGCGGGCAACGGCGTCTTCTTCGCCTGCAAGCTCAACCCCACCAATGATGTCCGCGCGATTTTCTTTTTCTGCGAGCGCGGCGGCCTCCCGGTCTGATGCCTCATTGGAGAGTATGTACACGGTCGCGCCTGTGGCATTCCCGACAGTGACCGTATTGGCATGAAGGGAAATGTAGAGATCTGCCTTTGCTTGGCGCGCTGCAAGCACACGTTCGCGCAAGGACAAAAACTCGTCCGTTTCGCGGGTCATGAAGACGTCAAACTTTGAGTGATTTTTTAGCGCTTCGCGAAGCTCAAGACCGAAGTTTAGCGCTATGCTCTTTTCGGTCACGCCATTGCGCACGGCGCCCGGATCAATGCCCCCGTGCCCCGGATCAATGGCAATGCGTAGTTGATCGCCTTTGACGGAGCTGACACCCGCAACTTTGCGGCTGGGCCAAAGCGCGTCCTTTGGAGCGCCGGAACGTGCTGCGAAATCCTCCGCAGTTGTTTGGGCCAGTGCGACAGTTAAGGACGCAGCACCGGTAGATTTAGTGACGGCCATTTCAGCACTACGAACGGTGAGCGGCGCGTTCAAGTCAAGCACCATGCGCGACCATCCAGGGCGAAATAAGCCATAGCGAACTTGTGAAATCGTAGCAGCGCCTTTGCTGATATCAGGAGGTAGGCCGCTCCACTCGACTTCGCGGAAATCAAGGATGAGACGGCGGGGCGCGTCTAACGTGAAGATGCGAAATGGAACCCCTTGGGAAAGGCCGAGCTTGAGCATGATTCCACCATCCTGCTCGGTTATTCCACTTTGATCGGCGTTAATTCGTGCTTTGCCAACGAGCGATTGTGCCAAGGCCGGTGTGCTGAGCATAAGAATAGCCAGAAGCACACGTAAAACCGCGCTGATGTTGATTGGGTTGATTAACACTGCTCGCCTGTACTTTTTTGCCTGCTGGATTGTTTTTTATTGCAGGTGAAGACGTTATAGCCCGAAGTGCCCACAGAAATCCATTGTCATTTCACTGTCACTTCCTATATGCAGGTAGCATGTGAGACGGCATCCAAGCCGCTGCATGTATGAGTTTCGCCACTGGGAACACAGTGCTTGTCCGGCGCATCATAAGCCGACCACCGCACCCCGCTGGCATGTCAGAGTGACTGACACCAAACGCCCCGCACCGGCCTTTTGTCGCTGGCGCGTGGATTAAATTGGCCGCCGACAAAATGGCGTGCTGGAGAAGAACCGCGATGAAACGCGCAGCGAGCAGAGCAACAGAGAACCCGGCCTTGGCCGTTGATTACGCTTGCCCATCTGCGCGTGACTTAGCTCACAAAAAACGATCTGTCCCCCCTCCCCCCATAAGACGTGGGAGGCGGCCCGGATCAATGGAACAAAATGGCCAAGAAAATGCTAATCGATGCGACGCACACGGAAGAGACCCGTGTTGTTGTCGTCGAAGGGAACAAAGTCGAAGAATTTG
>CAZQMR010000065.1:6288-15233 GCA_964594465.1 uncultured Rhodobacterales bacterium | reverse complement strand
GGCTGCGACGATTGCCTCGCGGCCTGCCCGTGGAACAAATTCGCCAAAGCCGGACAGGAGGCCAAGCTCGCCGCCCGCGACGACCTGATCGCGCCGCGCCTCGCTGATCTCGCAAAACTCGACGATGCCACCTTCCGTACCCATTTCTCAGGCTCCCCCATTAAGCGCATCGGGCGCGATCGTTTCATTCGCAACGTCGCTTATGCCATCGGCAATTCAAACGACAACAGCCTGATCCCCGCGCTCCAACCGCTCCTCACCGATCAAGACCCCGTCGTGGCAGACGCCGCGCGCTGGGCCACGGACCAACTTACATGAAACACCTGCTCAGCTTCGGCCACGGCTACTCCGCCCAAGAATTCACCCGCCAATTGCCGGGCGGCTGGTCCGTCATCGGCACCACACGCACCTCTGGCAAAGACATTGGCATCCCCTCCCGCCAATTCCCTGGCGATGACCTGAGCGCAGAAATCGAAAAAGCCACCCACCTCCTGATCTCCGCAGGACCCTCCGAAGACGGCGACCCGGTCCTCAACGCCTATCGCGACCAAATCGCTGCCCGCGCGGATAAATTCCAATGGGTCGGCTACCTCTCCACCACCGGCGTCTATGGCAATTTCGACGGTGGCTGGGTCGATGAAACCACACCAGCCCAGCCAAGCACCCGGCGCGGCACATGGCGACTAGAGGCAGAGCAAAGCTGGGCCGCAATCCCCAGCCTCCCGCTCCATATCTTCCGCCTGGCAGGCATCTACGGCCCCGGTCGCGGCCCCTTTGCCAAGCTGCGCAAGGGCATCGGGCGGCGGATCATCAAAGAGGGCCAAGTCTTTTCCCGCACCCATGTCAGCGACATTGCCCGCGTGCTTCTGGCCTCCATAGCGCGGCCAAACCCACAAGCGATCTACAATGTCTGCGACAATGATCCCCAGCCGCCCCAAGTCGTGATCGAGGCCGCCGCAAAACTGCTAGGCCTGCCCATCCCCCCCGAAGAGCCCTTTGAAACCGCCGAGATGAGCACCATGGCCCGTAGTTTTTACGCCGACAGCAAGCGCGTCTCCAACCGCCGCATCTGCGAAGAACTGGGCGTCGAATTGGCCTATCCCGATCATGTCAGCGGCTTGGCGGCTGTCCTAAAGGCGGAACAGGCGGCCAATGCTCGTAATGATGATTGACTAAGGGGCGACCTAACATCTATCCCTCACGATCTGCAGATTTACAAAGACCAAATTCCAATGCGCTTCCTCCTTGCCTGTCTTTTCTTCGCTCAAACCGCTTCGGCCAACCCACCCAAAGTCGTCACCGATATTGCGCCAATCCACTCGCTGGTGTCGATGGTGATGGAGGACATCGCAGATCCCGAACTCTTGCTCTCCAAATCAAACGATCCCCATCACGTGGCATTGCGCCCGTCACAGGCCTCTGACATTCAAAAAGCTGACATCATCATCGCTGTGGGCGGCGGCTTGACTCCTTGGCTGGACCGGGCGCGTGAAAATCTGGCACCTGATGCAACCTATATTGATCTTATGCAGGCGGAGCCGACCCAGACCCTAAAGGCCCGCGAGAGCACCGATTTCAGCACCCATGATACCCATGATCATCACGATCATGGGCATGAAGGTGACTTTGATCCACATGGTTGGCTCGACCCGGAAAACGCCCGCGTCTGGCTCGCTGTCATTGCTGACGCACTGGCAATGCATGACCCGGATAACGCAGATGCCTACAAAGCAAATGCCGCAAAAGCATCCGGCACAATTGGTTCGCTCCAGATGCAGATGAGCGCTCAGCTTTCGCCCCACAGCAGCGAACCCTTCGTCTTGTTCCACGATGCGTTCCACTATTTCGAGACGCGGTTCGATCTCAATGCACTGGCTGCGATCACCCTGAGTGATACCACAGATCCCGGCGTGGCATGGCTGCGCGATTTGCGCAAAATGCTTGTGAACAACGACGTCGCCTGCTTGTTTTCAAACGAGGGATCGAGTGCAAAACAACTGAAAATCCTGGCAGAAGGGCTCGATGTTCAGATTGTCCCGCTCGACCCTTTGGGCCAACGCTTTACACCCGGCGCTGGGCTTTACATTGATATGCTGGGTGCGGTTGCCAGCGATATGGCGCGCTGTTTGGGGCGCTAAAACCCGAACTGCGTGGTTGTCACCGTCGACCCACCAAACATCTGAACCCACCAAACTTTGCCGCTTTGCTCCTGGAACCATCCAATTCCAAGGCTTGATGCGGTTGGGTTCATCATCGCCGCGCGAGCCTGCGGATCGCTCATCCATTGCTGGATCACTTCGAACTCGTCGTCAAAGCTCTCCGAGATATTCTCGCCAAGAACCCGCCCGCCAAAACCTGCACGTGTTGCGCGCGTCAGCGGCGAAGAGCGGTCTGACCCAAAATGCCATGCCCGCTTTTGAACTGCCATATCCCGCGCATGCGTGGCGGCGGCTGCGGACAGGGCCGCGCTCAAGGCCACATCGTTCAGCCCACGTGATGCTCGCAGCGCATTTACACTGTCAGTGTGGCGAAATCGAACCTCTGTTGGGTCGCCAAAGCGTGGAATGCCGCCACCGCTGTTGCCGTCGTTGCTAGTGGATTCACAAGCAACAAGAGCCGTCAGGGCGAAAAAGAAAGCCAGAATTCGAAACATTTTACGTGCCACCCGCTGGATACTGTTGCTTCGTTCTAGGCGCGTTTGTGTGGCAGGTCCAACCCGCATGGCAAAAAAATGCCGCTATGGGTGCAATTTGACCATACTGTGATTGGACGTGCGGTCGCGTGATGCGATACTGATCGGCAAGGACGAGTACCGCTCGCGTTTTGTCTTGCGTAAGGATGTTTGATCATGACTGACAAGAAACCAAACACAGACCCTAGCCGCCGCCGCTTTTTGGCAGGTCTTGCGGCCCCAATGGTGATCCTACCAGGCCACGCGCTGGCGCAGGCACTGCCGGGACAAGAGTTGGAAAACACGTCAACTGATCCGAGCAACCCATTCTATCAACCGCCCGCGAGAATCGTCAAACGCAATGTTTCCAGCTTTTCCACGGCGAATTGGAACGGCTATTTCGACACTTTGGCAAATGGCGCGCTCTTGGTGGATACCAGTGCCCGCGCTTTGCATTTTTGGTCTGAAGATGGCGGTGATTACCGGGTTTTCCCAACATCCGTGCCAATGTCCGAAGAATTGACCCGCCGTGGTCGCACAGCTGTGACGCGCAAACGGGTCGGCCCGGATTGGCGCCCGACCCAAAATATGCTCAAACGTGACCCGACACTGCCTCAGTATGTTGGCCCAGGCCCCGACAACCCGCTTGGCACACATGCGATGTATCTGACATGGCAGTACTACCGAATTCACGGCACAAACGACACGCGCAAGATTGGCCGCCAGTCGTCTAACGGCTGCATCGGTCTTTATAACGAAGACATCGCAACCTTGTTTGGCCTGTGCCGTGTTGGTACGCAGGTTTTGTTGATTTAACTGAGAAATTCCGCCCGTGCCGGGGATTTGACAGCACATAACTGTTGCCGATTTACCCCCATTCAACCGCCACAATGACACTGCTACAACTTCAAAGATTGCATAAGAGCCTGTTCCTTGCTTAAAAAACAATACGAGATAGACTCTCGGGGCAGGGCATGAGCAGAAAAAACTGCACGTGTCAGCAGGCAGGCAGTAACCGGAGATACAACATTTGTGATCGTAATTCGTTCTTGACCGCACAGGCACCGCCAAACGCGCAAGGGACTATATACGGTAACCGTCTAACCCGCAGATCTTGAAATCAACCAAACGTCTACCCAGCACATCGAAAAAGCGGGTCGGCACCACAAGGAGAAAACCATGAAAAAACTTGCACTCGCAACAGTTCTCGCCATGTTCGCTGGCACATCTGCTTTCGCTGGCAACTCAGCCCCAATGGTTGCTGATGAGCCAATGATGGTCGAAGAAGATCACGGTGGTTCTATGGGCGGTTCTGGCGGTTGGGTTCTCCCACTCGTAGCGCTCATTGTTATCGCTGCTGCAGTTTCTGCAGACTAATCCCATCTTGGGATCGCATTGCGCGAACTAAAGATTTCGAAAAAGGCGGTTCACAAGAGCCGCCTTTTTTGTGTCTGCGGCCCTTTAAGCAGACTGCTCAGCCAAGCGGCTCTAGGATTTCCAGCGCCATTGGTGCCATTTTGGGTCCAATCCATTGCTGCGTGACCCAAATCTGACCCGTGGCGCGATCCACAAAGTGATGGTTGTTAAAACTCTGACCATCATCCGTTTTGCAAAACTCTGACATCTGCGTGGTTTTGAACGGCGTTTCTACGACCTCAATATCGTGATCCTTGATCCGCTTCACAGCGCAGGTCACAACAACCGGCGCTCCCTTTAGCCCAATGCCGGGCAAGTAATAGGTCCGCATCGTGCTGCTTGGCCAGTTGCCCGGCAGGGTCGGTTGGGCCAGCGGATCATTACCTTGATGCTCTACACTCAGCAAATCTGTGCCAAGCCCGCGCGTGCTCGTCACCAATGAACCCCGCATCGTGATCGACTGACCAGCTTGGCTCAAATAGGTCGCATAGCCTTGATTGACCGCACGCGCGATCATCAGCGGAGCAACCGTTTCGCCTTGCAAATTTGCACGCACCATCGCCACGTCGAATTTCTCGATTTGCGCGCGTGTGATGCGCTTGGGCGGCCCTTTTTTGGCAGGTTCTGCCACAGGCGCCGCGGGCCGCAGACGCTCCATCAAAGCACCCGTGATCGAGGGCGCCCCGGTCTCAGACGAACACGCCGCAAGACCAAGTGCCAGAACCAAAGGGGCGACAAGGCGCATCATTGCCAGAACGAGCTCCAGTGATTCCTAAGCTGCGGGCGATGCACGTCTTGGATCGTTCCATAAAGCCGGTTTGACAGATCCAAACGCGCGCCATCGTTGCGACCATATTCACGAAATCCGATCGGGATGTTGCTCCGTGTCTGATAGGGCAGCGCCCAGCGTAGTGGAATTTTGAGTGTGAAGCCTTTGTCAAAACGCCCCTCAGGGGTGTTTTCGGGGCTTTCATCGGTCCGCGTGACAAACGCGCCAAGCTCCCAGCCATTGGCAAATCTGCGCGAAAGGCTGACCGTCGCCCCCCAATCGCCCGCAAGGTAGCGCCCAGCATCAAGCTGAGCCTGAACGCCCATCCAACCCGTGTCCCAATAGAGCGAACCATGCCCCGTCACGACCTCATAATCGCGAAACCCGAATATGTTGTCAGGATCCCGTTGCTTGACCCAGTTTACGTCCACACCAAAGGCGACAGGCGCATTGGTGTCTTTCCACAGCAATTCGCCGCCAACCCCGGCAAACATCCGTTCCAGATACCCAACCGAGGCGCGGCCATAAATCTCTGGTGACAATTTGAAAACATAGTCACCCGACAATCGCGTCAACCGTGCGCCACCTTGGTAGAGCGCGAAATCACTGCGCACCGGCTGCAAGCCGTTGGCAGGTGTTGTCACATCCGAGAAACCGTCAATCAGACTGACCTCAAGTGCCGAATTGGCAGAAAGGCCCGGCGCAAATTGGACCGTTGCTGCACCACGCAATTGAACATCAAAGTTGCCCCCGTCTCCAAACAGGTCAAACGGAACCGCAGGTGAGATGGACCACTCAAAGCGTGGGAACTCGTCTGCACGCCAAACATCCTCACCCACCAGCGGCCCTGCATTGCTGATTTCGCTGGCATCCCAAAGCGCGACAGATGCGCCGGGCAAATCAACATTTTGCTCCAATGCATCCCGTGAAATTCGCGTCGTGGACACAGGCAAACCGCCCTCCACCAGCGTAATCTCAAAATGCTGAACTGATGCTGGCATCGCGGCAGACAGAATGCGTGCGGTGCGGCCAATTGCTTTTGGCACACGGGAAATGCGGGTGTTGACCAGTTCAAACTGTGCCACATCACCGCTCAAACGTGCGGCCGCGACCTTGATCCCCTCTGCGGCCAACGCCTCGGACAGACCAGCGATTAGTTTGTCGCGCAAATCGGCGCGGGCGGCCCAGCCCGTGCCCCGTGGTGTGTCTGCTGGGCGGGTGAAAACCGGTGTTGGTGCGGTTCCCAAATCCTGCTGCGTGCGAGCGGTTTTGGGATCGACAGTAAAGCTCAGGCGGAAGCCCAGATTTTTACCGTTCATGTGATAAACGCCCATCTCAAACCCATCCCAGGCCTGATACTCTGCCCCAAAACTAAACGGCGAGGATTGTTCATACTGCCCGGTTGCGCGCTCCAATTCGTAGGCGTCCGAAGAATACTCAGCCTTCAGCGACAAACCATCCACTGGCGTGCGCCATTCTACGCCGCCAAAAACTCCAATATGATTGCCGCGCAGGAAATTCTCGTAGTTGAACTGTTCGGTTTGGCCCGGCACGACATCGCGCGATCCACCAAACGGGTTTGCAAATCCATTGCGGCTGGCCAGCCGGCCCCAGCCAAGTCCTGCCGTGACTTTGAAATCGCTGGCGAAGGTCTTTGTGGCGACCAAATATTCCGAACTGTGAACACCCGATCCCAAAAAGTCGCGAAACCCAAGGGCAAGGCTCGGCGTGTGCTCGCCCTCGTCCAGAATTTTGAACTTCAGATCAAAGCTCAGATCTTGCTCTGCGGTGCCAACAACGTCCCGATGATCAATGTCGGTGTAGCGCAGCACTGCCTCCACCCTTGGAAAGACTTGAAACGCGATACCACCGCGCGAAGACGTGCCTTGATTTGACAAAAACGTGGTGACCCGCCCATCGGGCAAAAACTCTGCACTTGGCATGTCGATCAGACCAACACCGCCTTGCATACTGACGCTCTGGGCATCAGCTTGCGTTGCACCGACCACCATCCCGGCGGTCAGAATTGTTAGAAATTTAGTGTTCACACCGCACCTGCTTACCGCCTTACCCCAAATCGGGCCCTAATTGAGCGCAAACCTAGCGCAAGAACACACAGGGTGCGAGCGCTGTTTGCGTCCTACCAACCGCCCTCACGCATCTCCGCACTGATCTCCAAGCGGATCTCGTCGGACAGCAATGGCGCCAAAAAGTTCAGACCCCAATCGCTTCGTTTCAGCTCAGACGTTGCCTTGATCCCCAACCAATTGCCTCTAAAAAACTTGATGCGCTTGCCCAGTGGATGCTCGCCCTCATGGGTCAGGGTCACATCAAGTACAATCTCAACCGTTTTTCCGACAATCGTCAGATCGCCAGTCATGGTGCCCGTTGTATCGCTGTTGGCGGTGAACCCGGTCGAAACAAAGGTAATCTCTGGATATTGCTTGGGCTTGAAAAAACTGGATGAAGCAAGATGGTCGTCAAGCTTGCCAACCCCTGTCACTGCCGAATCCGATTTTAAGGTGATATTGGCCGCAATAGCTTCTGGCGCTGCACGATCAAACTCAACCGTTCCCGATACATCGCCCCATTTGCCGGATTGCTCTGAAACATCACCATGGCTCCAGATAAAGCGTACCTCTGTGTGGCCGGGATCAAGCTCAAAGCTCGCCCCAAAAACCGGAGCGCTCAAAAGGAATAAAAATGCGAAAGCCGTTTTTAACATGTGTCTCTCTTTATCCAGTGTACGTGAACGAGGTTATGACTAAACTTGGGCCATGACAAATCACTTTGGTACACCATATTGGTGGCACGACGGCGCACCACTTCCCGATCTTCCCGTGACACCGCCCCCTCATGCCGATCTTGTGATCATCGGCGCAGGCTATACCGGCCTGAGTGCGGCGCTGTTTGCGGCGCGGCGCGGTGTCGATGTTGTGGTTTTGGAGGTAGGCGTGCCCGGCATCGGGGCCTCAACCCGCAATGGCGGCATGTTTGGCGCTCATCCGCGTCTGGCCTTTGACGATATGATCCGCCGCCATGGCGAAGCGGCGGCGGAGGCCATATTCCGCGAAAGCGTCACCGCCTATGATTGGACCCGCGCCCTGATTGCCGAGGAAGGGATCGAGTGCGGCCTCCAAGTCACCGGTCGCATCCAACTGGCATGGACAAAGGCGCATCACGAGGGCCAAAAGCGCCTCGTCGAAGAACTGCGCAAACGCGACGCAGGGCGCTTTGACATCGTGGACCGCGCCGGATTGCGCCACGAAATCTCCACCGATCGCTATTTCGGCGGCATTCTCTTTCCCCAACACGCGGGCCTGCATCCGCGCAAATTCCACGACGGCCTGCTTGCCGCGTGCCTCAAGGCAGGCGTGCGCATCATCCAAAACTGCCCGCTCATCGGCCTCCAGCGCAGCCAATCCGGTTTCCATCTGGAAACCCCAAACGGCCCCATACGCACCGGCAAAGTCATCGCCGCCACCAACGGCTACACCGCCAACACGCCGCTGGGCTGGCTCACGCGGCGCGTCTTCGCACTGCCCTCCTTCATCGTCGCCACCGAAAAACTCTCCCCCAATCTCATCTCTGAGCTGGCACCAGGGCGGCGCATGATGGTCGAAACCCGCGCGCGCCATTCCTACTTTCGCATCTCGCCTGATGGCACCCGCATCCTCTGGGGTGGCCGCGCCGCCATGACGCCCACAGGGCCCGAAAAAGCCGCCAAGCTCCTGCGCCGCTCAATCGAGGAAATCTGGCCCACCCTCAAAGGCGTGCGCCTCACTCATAGCTGGACGGGAAATACCGGCTTTTCTTTCAACCACACAGCCCATGTCGGCCAACGGGATGGGGTGCATTTCGCGCTTGGCTATTCCGGTTCTGGCGTTGCCTTGGCGCCCTATCTCGGCATGAAAGTCGCGGCCCAAGCGCTCGGACTGCCGGAAGGCGAAACCGCCTTTTCCCGCTCCAAACTCGATACCCGCCCGTTCCATTTCGGGGGGCGGCCATGGTTTCTTGTGCCGGGCCAAGCTTGGTATTCTCAGATTGTGGATCGTCGCGAAGCACAGCTTGCCGCCCGCGACCGGGCAA
>CAZQMR010000065.1:0-6188 GCA_964594465.1 uncultured Rhodobacterales bacterium | reverse complement strand
GGACCGCTTCAAGATACTTGGAATGCAACCACCCGGTTTTACCGCTTTCAAGCACTGCGATTTCCAGCCAAGGGCCCTCAGATTTTCCTGTCTGCTCCAACTTGGTGCCGCCAAGCAGTTGACCCAACTTCTTGTATGTCGTTCCCGGCCCGGCTCGCAGGTTCATACGCTTTACCGATACTTCCAGCAAAGGCATATCTGCACGCACTGTCTTCACACTCTCCGGTTTGACCTTCACAGTCTTTGCAACCGGTGGCTTGACGCTCTTGGTGACCGAACCTAATGCACTCAACTGCACGACACCCGGAATCGTTTCACTGCGCGCATAGGCAACATCTGACAGAACATCCGGGCTTGAAATCGTCAGGCTTGCTACTCGGGTAGGCGTGATAGGCACAAAACCTGCATCCGATGTGCTTGGAAATTCGGGCATCGCCAGCTCAACAGGGGCGGCGATATTCTGTGGGAATTCTGGAGTGAACTGCTCAACGACAGGCTCTTCAGAGACATAAGCTGCCTCGTAAGGGTCGGAAAAGCTCGGGGAAAAGACAATTATGCCCGCGGTTACTGCGCCTGCCACCAACGGCGTCACAAATAAATGATGCATGTACTTGCTTCCTCACTACACAAACAAGGAGGTTAATAAGCACCGATTGTGTCCAAAACTTGGCACCGCGTTTGATGTTGTTCGAAACTTGTCCAAACGGTGGATTTTACACAGTATTTTTCGGACTTAGTTAATATGGAGGCCAAAAAGGAAGAGACCGCGCCGGGACGCTGGCGCGGTCTCAGGACGGCTTTGGGAATCGTCCTGAAGGTCTTTGATGTGCGGCCGGGCGCCGAACACCGTGTTCCTCTGTAAACGACCATGACGCTTGGTAAAGTTTCGCGCATACCCCAAATGGGGCATAAACTAAAAAAAATTGAAAAATTTGACCGATTTTTGCGAGATGAACTCACATCATGCTAAAAATCTCGGATTTGATCCCATATCCACATTCGGAAAAACGACCCGCTCAATATCACTCGCCCCAAAGCCGAAACTATCGCGCAAAATCCAGCCAAGCATTGCGCGGACATCTCGTGTCGGCATCAAATCGCGATCCCGGTAAAGATTGGAACTGGCAAGTCCCGGCCACTCTGTGACCACCTGTGCTTTGCGCAAAGTGCCACCCGCCAATAGCATAGCTCCACCGGTGCCATGATCGGTGCCGCCTGAACCATTCTCGCGGGCTGTTCGTCCAAACTCGGTTACTGCCACAACGGTTGTGTTCTGCCAGTTCCCGCCAAGCGTCGATTTTAGCGTCAATATTGCTGTGCTGAGATCTCCAAGCGCGCGGTTCAGCCCAAACCGCTGATTCTTATGAGTGTCAAACCCGCCCAAAGAAAACCCGGCAATGCGCGCCTGCTCATTCAAGCGATCAGCTGCAAATTTGGCCAATGCGCCGGCCTTGCCTGCTTTCTTGCCACTCATTTTTTCCGTGATGCGTTCGCTCATATCAAACGCCTGCGCAATCGCTTCGTGAAACAGCGGATCATCGGCATAGGCCTCTTCGAGTAGCAACTGCGCCTGGGAAGAAAGCGATAGATCCGCATCCGGGCTCCAGCTGGAAGACGGTTCGCGACCCGACAAAAGCCGCAATTGCCCCCGGCCAACGGCAAGCGCGTGCTCTGCTTTTGATCCGGGCAATAAGGACAGCGCACGGTTCAACCATCCGTCACCCGCTTGCGTCATGCGACCATCCGCTGAGCCTGACCCGTTCTCAAGCATATCCTGCCCGTCAAAATGGCTGCGCTTGTCGCGGTAAGGAGTGGACACCGCATGACCAAAGGCCAGCTCGCCCTTGGACCAAAGCGGCGCCAGCGGTGACAGCGACTTGCTGAGCGAGAAATACCCATCCAAATCGCTCGCCTCCGCCGCTTGCCCAAATTTCAAGGTTTTCCGCAAGCTCCGAAAGGATTTATCGCCGTAAGGCTGCACCACATCCAGCCCATCCATGCCCCCGCGCAAAATGATCACAACAAGCCGTGCGTCACCCGGTGCGGCTGCCCAAGTTACCGGCGTAACAAACGGGCTGGCAGCAGCAGAGCAACCAAGCGCCAGTGTTTTGGCAAGAAATCTGCGGCGTGATTGCGCGTCTTGTTTTGGTGCCATGGTTTTGCTCCTGCTCAAACTCATCGGCGGTTGAAGTCGGGCGAGGCAAGGACAAGTGCGACACCCTCCCATTTGACCTCAGCCCCTGCCGCCAGTGCCCGCAATTTTGGTGTCGTTGCATCGGCCAGTGTCGTTTTCAAAAAGCTGCGTGGATCAAGGTCTCGTCCAAACCCCGATGCAAGCGAACTCGCCCAATCAATCCGCGCTGCAACACCCGCAGGCGTAATCCAAAACTCAGCCTCTTCGGGCCAACCATTGGGACCGCCCGGGCGCAGATAAGGCTGCCCCATCGTCAAAAGCGCCTTGGGCAACTGCCTGCGCAACACGTTGCGGTTCTGCTTTTGCTTGGCGTCCAGATCAAAGCGCACTGCGCGCAATGTGCTCGCAACATAGTCGAACGGCTGCTTCACTTTTCCACCAATGTCAGCCCAGCTCGCCGGATGCTCCAGCATTGCGGCATATGTGGCCCGCAAATCCCCCTCGGTTTGCAGGTATCGCTCTGCCATAAAAGCCACTTGCTCGCGGTCAGGCTGATCACTTACAAAATGCCGCACAAGCTTGCTCGACAGATGCTTGGCCGTAGCGGGGTGAAGCGCAATGTTCTGGAGCGCCTCCTCGATATTTTGCAGTGAGGCGTGGCTGGCATAGGTCGTCCCCAGCACAGTTTCAGCCCCCGGTTCCGCCAAGCGCTGCCGGAATTCGCGCCCGCTCTTGCCCACGGTCAAGCCAGTCAGCAGTTCCGCCAGCTCGTGCACATCCCGCTGCACATATCCCGCGCCAACACCCAAGCTGTGCAGCTCAAGAATTTCCCGCGCCAGATTTTCATTCAAACCCTTGCGGCGCTTCTTTGCCGCCACCGAATTGTTGCCAAAGGACTTGTTCTGATCAAGATACATCAGCATCGCCGGATGGGTCGATGCGGCCACCAGCATATCCCCAAACCGCCCACTCAGATGGGGGCGAACGGCCTCCTCCACCAGCGCACCCGCCAGCATCCCAAAGACCGGATTGCGCCCCACAATGGTGAAATGATCCGCCCAGAACTGGGTCAGCCGAGTGCCAAACCCGGTTTCGCTTTCCACGGCCCGCCCAAGCGCACGGTGAAAATCCCTATGCACCAGCTTGCGCATATACTGTCTCGCCGCCTTAAACGCCTTTTGGCCCTGCGCAGAGTTGTCGCCGCGCAGCTTGCGCAGCCGCCTCATATGGCCAAATCGCGCCTTGGTGGTGACCCGCGCCTCAGGCGTGTCTTGCGCAAGGCTGGCGATCAGTGCCCGCGCCGAGCTGGCACCTGCATCCGTGCCATTCAGCCCATAACCGAACCGGATCGAAGCAATCGTATGTTTTGACTGCGGCACGCTTTGGCGCTCCTGATTATCGCACTCTATAAAGAGTATACGCAGAAGCGGGTAAATCCCGTCGTTAAAAATCCGACGCGCAGCTTACTTTTTCTCGACCGCACCGCCCGCATCGCGCCAGCCACCAAAGCCGCCAGCCATCTCCGCGACATTCTCCATGCCCATATCCTGCAGCATCTTCACAGCCAAAGCCGAGCGCGCCGCCCCCGCACAGAAAAACACATACTTCGTGTCTTCCTGAGCAAAAACCTCCTTATGATAAGGACTGTCCGGGCTTACCCAAAACTCCAGCATCCCCCGCGGCGCATGAAACGCCCCCGGAATACGCCCCTCCCGATCCAATTCCCGCGGATCACGAATGTCGACAAAAAGCACATTCTCCTGCCCCAACATCCCCTTAGCCTCCTCCAAAGGGATCGTCTCAATCTCCCCCTTCGCCGCCTTCACCATGTCCTTAACAGATGCAATCGCCATGCCTGTCTCCTCTTTTGCTTTACAGATAGGTTGGCGCAACAGTAGCCTTGAGCCCATAGATGCAAAAGTAAATTAACCATGAGCGACATAAAACCACCCCCATACCCTGCCAAACCACCCGACCCGGAGCCCGTTGCCGAAAGCACCGAGGCCACAATCGCCCGCATCAACGAACTCTCCAAAGCCGCCCGCACAAGCTGGTTCGGCCTGCTCGCCTACCTAGCTTTCGTCGGCGTAACGCTCCTAGGGGTCGAAGACGCCGACTTCTTCATCCCATCCCGCCAAACCCAACTCCCCCTCATCAACGTCTCCATCCCCACCGCCAGCTTCTTCCTCTTCGCCCCAATCCTAGGTGCCGCTCTCTACGTCTACCTCCACCTCTACCTCACCAAACTCTGGCGCGCCCTTGGCCCCGCCCGCACTCAATTCGGCGGTGCGAGCCTCGCCCCCCGCATCTTCCCATGGCTGATCAACGATATGGCCATGAGCTACAAAGGCGACAGCGCCGCGCCCAAAAAACCGCTCACATGGCTGTCTGATTGGACCACATGGCTCCTCGCATGGATCGCTGGCCCCCTCGTTCTGCTCGGCTTCTGGTGGCGCTCCCACCCGGCCCATAACGAATGGCTCACCCTGATGATCGCCGCCTGCGTCGCCATTGCCATCTATACCGGCTGGTCAAGCTGGTGGACCTTTCGCAGCCAACTAGAAGGCAGCGAACAACGCCACTGGCGCGGCCCAAAAGTGCGCTGGCTCAAATGGGCCGGGGCGCTTGCGCTGATCTTGGTCAGCTGGCTGCGCACGGAAGGCGGCGTCGATTTCTACGTGAATGCAGGTATTGATTTAAGGGAGCGGCTTTCACATGGGGAAAGAGGCGCTTTGGAGCGCTACTTGGGCGTGAACCTGATTGGTGAAGGCAAGGCCCGCGCGATTTGCCGCGAAAACGACCCAGAACCTTGCGATCAGTGGAAAGTAGAAAACATCGAAACCCCCCAAGTCGTTCAGGAATTCATGGTCGCGCAACGCTGGCCAACGCTGGACACATTCCGTTTCCCAAATCGCCTTGAAACCGATGAAACCGATGAAAGCTGGCAGATCACCAAGTGGTTTTTAAAAACTTGGAATGGCCTATCCGGGCAAAGCATTCTTGCCTCCTCCACAATGGCCGGGGTCGCATTTGTGGAAATCCCCGATGATTGGCGCAATAAAAACACCCATCGCCGCCGCTTTCGGGCTGAGTTTTGCAAACGCGAAGGTTTGGTGCCAGATCAATGCGGCCATGTTTCAAGCAAAGGCAACCCCCTGTCAGAGCATGTTGCCACAGCCCGAAAACTCTGGTGCGAATCTGCCTTTGGCAAAGAAGACTGCACAGAGCATTTCAACGCGCTAAACAAGCGTTTTGAAGAAGAGTGGGAAGAGGAGCGCAATTCCCTGGCCAGCCGCCTTGGCGGATCAATTGATCTTTCTGGCCGTGACCTACGCGACGCTGATCTCTCCCGAGCCTTCTTGCCGGGCGCGAACCTCAGGCAGGCGCGGTTGGAAGGGGCGAACCTCAGGCAGGCGCGGTTGGAAGGGGCGGACCTCACGCTGGCGCGGTTGGAAGGGGCGGACCTCTGGCTGGCCAATTTTCAATCCGCATCATGGGCGGGGGCCACTATTGGGCCCTCCCCCGCCCATGATGCGGATTTCAGAGATGCGAAGCTCTTGAGTCAAGCGCAGCTTGATTTGGTGATTGGAAATAGCAAGACCTTGCTGCCAGACGGGCTGGATAAAGATACCAAAGCGCCGTTTTATGTATGGTCTTGTTGGGAAACAGCGCCAGAAGGATTTGATGCCATGGTCAAACGGATCGCAGCGCGGAGATTTCTAATTGAGACTGAAGAATCCCTCCGCAAACAGTTCCTCTGTGGAGATGCGCCCCGCGTCAAAACCGGAACGCCAGCGCCCCTCGACACGCCGTAGCAAAGGTGGGTTGAAAACCCACCCTACGCCAGCGGCAAGGTTACTCCTGCGGAATAACCCTCAGGCCCAGCTCGCGCAGCTGTTCGTTGGTGGGGTCTGATGGGGCGTTCATCATCGCGTCTTCGGCCCGCTGGTTCATCGGGAACATGATGACTTCGCGAATGTTTTGCTGATCTGCGAGCAGCATCACGATCCGGTCGATCCCAGCCGCGCAGCCGCCGTGGGGAGGCGCGCCGAAT
>CAZQMR010000064.1:3131-15414 GCA_964594465.1 uncultured Rhodobacterales bacterium | reverse complement strand
CGCACGGATTTGACCATTCGGTCATTGGGGGTGCCGAAGATTTTCTTGGCCAGCTTATTGAAGCCCAGCATACGTGTTCCATTCCGTGTCGTGACGCGGCACTATCACTAAGCGCACGCGGTCGGTTTCCTGCGTCTGATTTGACATCAAAGCTGCCCTTGCCGGGAGGTGCGCAAAATGGCACATGACGTCACAGATATTCAATCCCTTGACCCTTATCGGGCCGTTAAGGGATGTAAGACGCGTCATTGCCCCTGTCAACGCCGTGCCGGGGCTTGAGTTTAACCCAATTGACCCATTTCTCAGCTCGGAGAGACAACTTGAAACTGTATATCCCCTTAACCATCGCAATGATCCTTGCCAGCCCAGCTCAGGCAGAGGACGCGACTTACAACGCAGATACCGTACTTGCGGAGGTCGCAGGCGAGAAAATCACGCTCGGTCATGTCGTGGCGATGCGCTCCCGTTTGCCTCAACAATACCGGGATTTGCCAGACAATGTGCTGTTTTCGGGAATTCTGGACCAGCTCATTGATCAGACAATTATTTCCCAGCATGTAACCAGCCAGGATGGCTTTGATAGTCGTGGCGTCGATTTGATTCTTGAGAATGAACGTCGTGGAATTTACGCTTCAACTCTGATTGAGAACTTCTTGGCGACCCCTTTGCCTGAGGGTGCATTGCAAGAGGCCTATGACGCGCAATTCGGCAATGCCGTCGCTGAACAAGAGTTCAATGCCTCCCATATTCTCGTGGAAACCGAGGATGAAGCCAAAGCTCTGGTAGAGGAACTTGCGGCTGGTGGCGATTTCGCGGCACTTGCCAAGGACAAATCCAAAGGCCCGTCAGGGGCAAATGGCGGTCAGCTTGGTTGGTTTGGTAAGGGTCAGATGGTCCCACCCTTTGAAGCTGCAACACTTGCGCTCAGCGACGGCGAGATTTCTGCACCGGTCCAAACCCAGTTTGGCTGGCATGTGATATTGCTCAATGAAAAACGTGAAAAACCCAAACCGACGCTTGAAGACGTTCAGGGGAAGTTGATGGAGCAACTGCAGAAAGACCGTCTTGATGCGCATATGAATGGCATTCGCGAGGGTGTCGAAGTAAAGCGCGTCGAGATAAAAATCCCACCCGAAGAAATCCGCAACATGGGCCTGATCGGTCAGTAACCCCTATGGCTATCTCACCGCTCGCCCCGGTCGGGGGCTTTCCAAAACTGCCTCATATCGGCGGCGTGCGGTTCGCCGCTGCCGAGGCTGGCGTGAAATACACCGGTCGGCTGGACGTGATGCTGGCCGAAATCGCCCCCGGCTCTAGTCTCGCGGGCGTCTTCACCCGTTCCTCCACCCGTTCCGCCCCGGTTTTGCGCTGCCAAGAAAACCTCGCCGCAATCGCACGCGCCGATCCAAGTAAGCCCTTGGCAATCCTCGTAAATTCGGGCAATTCCAATGCCTTCACCGGAGGGCATGGCGTCTCAACCGTCGATGCGGTCGAAACCAAACTCGCTGAAACCCTAAACTGCCCTCGCAGCCACATCTTCACAGCCTCCACCGGCGTCATCGGCGAGCGTCTCCCCACCGAGCGCATCACCGATAAAATCGAAGAACTCGCCGCGAACCTTTCCCCCGCCAACGGCGAAGACGCCGCCCACGCCATCATGACCACCGACACCTTTGCCAAAGGAGCGTCCACAAAAGTCACGCTCAGCACCGGCGAAGTCACTATCGCAGGTTTCGCCAAAGGCTCCGGCATGATCGCGCCCGATATGGCCACCATGCTCGGCTATGTCTTCACCGATGCCCGCGTCGAGCAATCCCTGCTCCAAGACCTGCTCACCGCCACGAACCAAGTCAGCTTCAACGCCATAACCGTCGACAGCGACACCTCCACCTCCGACACCGTGCTCCTTGCCGCCACCGGAGCCTCCGGCGTGTCTGTCACAGGCGACGACATAAAAATCTTCGCCACCGCCCTCAAAACCGTCATGCAAAACCTCGCCCACCAAATCGTGCGCGACGGCGAAGGGGCCAGCAAATTCATCGAAGTCGTGGTCAAAGGCGCGCAGTCCGACGCCTCAGCCACCACAGTCGCCCGCGCCATCGCCAATTCCCCTTTAGTCAAAACCGCCATCGCTGGCGAAGATCCCAACTGGGGCCGCGTGGTCATGGCCGTTGGCAAATCCGGCCAACCCGCAGATCGGGACCTGCTCTCGATCTGGTTCGGTGACATCCTCGTAGCGGACAAGGGCTGGGTCGCCGAAAGCTACTCCGAAGAGGCCGGGGCCGCCTACATGAAAGCCGACGAGCTGACCGTCACCGCAGATCTCGGTATCGGCAGCGGCACGGCTCAAATCTGGACCTGCGATTTGACCCACGGCTACATCACCATCAACGCAGATTACCGCTCGTGAAACTGGTCCTCGTCGCCGCCGTCGCCCTGATCGACCCCGACGGCCGCGTGCTTTTGGCCCAACGCCCAGAGGGTAAATCCATGGCGGGCCTGTGGGAATTTCCCGGCGGCAAGATCGAGCCCGGCGAAACGCCTGAAGCGGCCCTTGTGCGCGAATTGCACGAAGAGCTTGGCATAGAGACCTGGAATTCCTGCCTTGCCCCCCTCACATTTGCCTCCCATTCTTACGAGGATTTTCATCTGCTGATGCCGGTCTTTGCCTGTCGCAAATGGAATGGCATTGCACAAGGGCGCGAAGGGCAGGTGCTGAAATGGGCGAAAGTGTCGGAAATGAAACAGTACCCCATGCCTGCTGCCGATATTCCTTTGATACCGGTGTTGCGCGAGCTGCTATGACGGGAGCCTCCGGCGGGGATATTTGGAGAAAGTGATGTCGTATCGGATTGACGGACTGCAATACGCGCTTTGGTCGGAGAAGATTTTCCGCCAGATGCGCGAGGGCGGTTTGGATGCGGTTCATGTGACCATTGCCTACCATGAGAATTTTCGCGAAACGGTGCTCAATATCGAGGCGTGGAACCGCTGGTTTGAGCAGTTCCCGGATCTGATTTTTCAGGGCCGGGTCGCTGAGGATATTGATCTGGCGCGCGAAACCGGGCGCACAGCGATCTTTTTTGGCTTTCAAAACCCGTCCCCGATTGAGGACGATATCGGCCTTGTTGAAATCGCCCACACACTTGGTGCGCGGTTTATGCAGCTGACTTATAACAACCAATCACTCCTCGCCACGGGCTGTTATGAGGAGGATGACACCGGGCTCACCCGCATGGGGCGCCAGGTCGTACGCGAAATGAACCGGGTTGGTTTGGTTGTCGATATGAGCCATTCGGCGGATCGCTCCACAATTGAGGCGGCCGATTTTTCCGAGCGCCCGATCGCGATCACCCATGCCAATCCCCACGCGTGGCAGCCCGCACTGCGCAACAAGCGTGATGATGTAATCCGCGCCGTTGTTGAGAATGGCGGCATGTTCGGCTTTTCGCTTTATCCGCATCATTTGAAAGGCAAGGGCGCCTGCACGCTACCTGAGTTTTGCGAGATGGTGGCGCGCATAGCGGATCAATTTGGGGTGGAACATCTCGGCATCGGGTCTGATCTGTGTCAGGATCACCCTGACAGCGTGGTTGAGTGGATGCGTGTGGGCCGCTGGTCCAAAGAGATGGATTACGGTGAAGGCTCGGCGTCTGCCCCCGGTTTCCCGCCCATGCCTGACTGGTTTGAGGATAATCGCGATTTTGGCAATCTTGGCGCGGGATTGCGCGCTGTGGGAATGGATGAAAGCGAGGTAGAGGCCGTGATGGGCGGCAATTGGTACCGTTTCTTTGCTGAGAATTTCCGGCCACAGAATGGCTGAGGCAGCTGTCGCAAAAATCCCGCTCAGGCCGCCTGAGCAGGTCATGCGGCTCGCGCGCATGGGCTCTTTTCATCAAAGCCGTTTGTCCTTTATGCGCATTTTGCTGCGCCGGATGCGCGCTGAGAAATGGCAGTTTACGCGACCCGATTTCGAAATCGATGAGAGCGGCGTCGGCCATGCGGTTTACACCGTAAACACGGGCGAGCGGGCTTATTCGCTGGTTGCATTCGCCCATGATTTGCCCGCCGATTTGCGCTCAGATCGGGTGATTGCTGAGGCGTGGGACGCGACCTTCACGCTGTTTGACGGTGTGCCAGATGCGGCAGATATTGCGCGGCTCAAGGCAAATGTGCCGCTCCAAGAAGCTGGGCGCATTAGCGAAAAGGAGCTGGTTCTGAGCCGCGCCAATCGCTCCGTGCGTCTGTTTGAATATGTGATTTCTGAGCTGGCAGCGGGGCGACAACCGGACCGGGATGAGGTCGAGCGGGTGGGTTATCTCATGCGCACAACGGCTGTTTATGGTTCCGGCAAGTTCGGTGCCGCGGATCGCGAAACCATCGCGGATCGCCCCGAATTCACCCCGCCGTTTCAGGTCGAAATGCTCAGCGTTTACCTTATTCGCTGCTTCGTGATGGACCTTGTGGAGCATCTGGCGAAGGCCCGCGCCCCTAACGCCGTGACCCTTGATCCAGACCTGCGCCGCCGCTTCGCAATTGGCAACTCCACCGGCCTTGGCATGGCACCGTTCCTCGTCAACCACCCTTTATTGCTCAACAATTGGATGGCCGCGCGTGAGGAAGCGCTTGCTCGTGTGCGCTCGCTCAGCAAAGCCAGTGCGCAAGAAATCCAGACCTTCCGCGACCTCTTCATCCGTGCCAAGCGCAACGCCGCGCTCTGGCAATCCGAGCATCCGCTGCAGATCGAAAAACTCAACGCCCTGCGCCACGATCTCACCACCCTCGAAACCCATCTCAACACAGCCGATCTCAGCCAAAACGCCCCATGGGATCACCTTTACAGATGGGCCGAAACCGCGCTCTCGCTTGAGGGGCAGGAGCAGCTCGTTGCCCTTTTGCTGGAGCCGTATGGCGAATTCGTCGATGAGCTAGCGGATTGCATGTCCGCATTTGAGCATGAGGTTTTCACCATCAATGGCGCGATGTCGCTGGAGGCGCTGACCCAAATAATCCAAACCCGCTACGAATGGGCGCTCACAATCGACTGGCAGGCGCAAAATGCCACCGCCCGCGCTTGGTATGTCTCCGAAGAAAAGCTTGAGCCTCGCCTTGGCCAGCGCCACGAAGAGCCGATTGAGCCCTTTGAACAACCCCTTGCACCGGGCCGCGATGCCGCCGCACTTCACGGCGCACTCCAAAACCAAACCGGAACCGTAGCCGCCTTCTTGATGGCCCATCCCGAGCATCGCCAATCCGTGCGCCGCGCTCAAATCGTCGCCCGCTTCCCCTACGGCGAAATCGCCGACAACACGATCAGCCACGACATGCTCCCCATTGACATGCTCCGCTGCAAACTCGCCTTTTTCGGTGCCGGCCATTTCGACCCGCGCTCAGACCGCTGGGTGCGCATCAACATGTTCCGCGGCGCGCCCTTTCCCGACGAACTACCCACATGGGACGACGACGCTTGGGCCTACCCCGCATGAACCTGTCGCTAGGCGAACTGGAAGCGCTGGCACTTAAAGCCGCAAAAGGCGCGGGTCTGGATTGGGGTCTCGCGGCGGAGGCTGGCAAAGCCTGCCGCTGGCTGGCCGCCCATGGCTTTGACGGGCCAAACGCGCTGCTGGGCGAACTGACCCTAGCTGGGTGGCAGCCCCCCAAACTCAACGGGGCCACTTTCACCGCCCAAAGCGCCCTGACCCTTGGCCCAAGCCTCTGCGATCACACGCATCTCCTGCAACAATCTGGGCAATTCATCCTACCCGAAACCATCGCAGCACTCCCCGTACTCCCCTTCGCTGCCCAAATCTCACAGAGCCTAAACTCCCCAATCTGCCTGACCACGCCAGACGCCGCCTTCACCCTCCACGACGCCCAAATCTTCCCAGCAACCCGCAGCCGCCAATCCACACTCACCCTCTGCGCCCCACCAAGCATCGCTCCGCAAATCATCCCCAAATCCACCCGCGTGACCCTTAGCGCAGACACCTACCAAACCCTCACCGCCTTCGCCCACAAAACCTACGCCCCCGCAACCGAGGCCAGTCGCCTCGCCGGGGCAGGCGCGGGGCTCAGCGACAACGACTGAACCAATCGTCTAAATCCGCGCTTCAATCGCCCTAAAAACCCCGGTATGGTCATAAAAACAGACCGATCCCGACCACCCGGAGAGCCCAAATGGCCGTAGTGACCACAATTGAAGACCTGCGCCGCATGGCCAAACGCCGCGTGCCCAAAATGTTCTACGACTACATGGAAAGCGGCTCCTGGACCGAGCAAACCTTCCGCGAGAACACCACAGATTTCGAGAAAATCCGTCTCCGCCAAAAAGTAGCGATCAACATGGAAGGGCGCTCCACCAAGGGCAGCATGATCGGCCAAGAGGTCTCCATGCCTGTCGCCATCGCGCCCACCGGCCTCACCGGAATGCAGCACGCCGATGGCGAGATGCTGGGCGCTAAAGCAGCTGAAAAATTCGGCATCCCCTTCACCCTTTCCACCATGAGCATCTGCTCCATCGAAGACGTCGCCTCCGTCACCAGCCAGCCCTTCTGGTTCCAGCTCTACGTCATGCGCGACCGCGCCTTCATCGAAAAACTGATCGACCGGGCCAAAGCGGCAGAATGCTCCGCGCTCGTGCTCACGCTCGATCTTCAAATCCTCGGCCAGCGCCACGCGGACCTCAAAAACGGCCTCTCCGCACCGCCCAAACTGACCCTGCCCGTGATCGCGGATCTCGCGACCAAATGGCGCTGGGGCTACGGCATGATGCAAACCAAGCGCCGCACCTTCCGCAATGTGGTCGGCCATGCCGAGGGGGTCGATGACACCGCCGAGCTTGGCCAATGGACCGGCGAGCAGTTCGACCCGACCCTCACTTGGGACGACATCAAATGGATCAAGGACCGCTGGGGCGGCAAGCTGATCCTCAAAGGCATCCTTGATGCCGAAGACGCCGTGAAAGCCGCCGATAGCGGCGCCGACGCGCTGATCGTGTCCAACCATGGCGGGCGGCAGCTTGACGGCGCGCTCTCCTCAATCGCTATGCTGCCCGAAATCGTTGCCGCCGTCGGGGACCGCATCGAAGTCCATTTCGATGGCGGCATCCGCTCTGGCCAAGACGTGCTCAAAGCCCTCGCGCTGGGCGCCAAAGGCACCTATATAGGCCGCGCCTTCCTCTATGGCCTCGGCGCAATGGGACAAGAAGGCGTCGAGAAAGCGCTCGAAATCATCCATAAAGAGCTCGACATCACAATGGCGCTTTGCGGCGAAACCAACGTGGCCAACCTAGGGGCGCATAACCTATATATGCCCGAAAACCCCCAGTACTTGCCTGGCAAGTAAATTCGATTATTGCACAAAAAATACCTTGAATAAAAAGCGGCTCCACCTTAAGTTGAGCTGTTTTTTACTTCGGGGGCTATATGACTTATTTGAATACACTAGCGGCCGCATTGGTCGCTCTAACATGCGCGACTGGTGCGCATGCCACAACGATCAGCTTTGAGGGCGCCGTGACCGATTTTTACGGCGATGGCGCAACAAGCTGGACCATCGACACAGACACCACATTCTCTGGCCAAATCACCTATGATGAGGCCACACCTGCCTTGCCATCCTCGGACGCCACAAATGCGGCATATGACTACACATCCCTCTCGATTTCCTTTTCAAATGGTGTATCGGCATCCGGCTTTGACACCAGCTTCTTCCAACTGAGCACAGATTTACGCCAGGATTTCTTATACACAGGGAACACCTCTAACGATTTGCCAAACCTTCTTTTCATTGACGTCTTCTTTGGCGTTGATGGGGCAGGCGGACTAGCGGATTCGAGCCTCGCTTCCTTGCGCAGCATGGTTGAGGCCGGCGTGTTTGACCTGAAGGGCTTCTTTTTTGGCTTAGAAAACGGGGCGCATAGCTTTGGCACCTGCGACGATCAGTTCGGATGCGCGTTCGAAGGTGGCCTCACCTCCATCACCATCTCGCCCGCGACCACAACAGCCGTCCCTGCACCCGCATCGGCCCTGCTCCTAGCCTCCGGCCTCGCTGCCTTGGGCTTTGGCCGGCGGAGAAAGTCGCGCGCGGCAAACGCTTAGTATCTGGCGTCGCAAGCCACTATCGGCTGAGCGACATACATACAGAAAACCTTAGCCGCGCCATCCAAAGGACGTGTTCACAAAACATCACAGCGGGCGGCGCGGCTCTGAAATATGTTGCATAGCGACAAAAGACGTGGGAAGCCGGAACCCGCGTGGTCGCGCTTGACCACGTTTTTGGGTCGGGAGCGCACCAGAGCCAACCATGAATACGCTGAATGCAAGAAATCTGACACCGCCGCGCGCCTCCCGCGTGCTGCTTTATAGCCACGACACGTTCGGCCTCGGCCATCTGCGCCGCTCGCGCGCGATTGCCTCCGCGCTCACGGCAGCCAATCCCGGCATGTCCGCGCTGATCCTCACGGGCTCCCCCGTTGCGGGCCGTTTCGCTTTTCCTGAGCGCGTGGATCACATCCGTCTGCCCGGCGTGATCAAGCTCCATGATGGCTCCTATGTGTCTGAAGCCCTCGGCCTCGATATCGACGCGCTCACCGCCTTGCGTGCAGGTGTCATCGAAGCCGCAGCGGAGAATTTCGCGCCCGATCTGCTGATCGTTGACAAAGAGCCCACCGGCTTTCGCGGCGAAATGCTGCCCACGCTCAAACGCCTCAAGCGCTCCGGCACCACCAAAACTGTGCTTGGTCTGCGCGACGTGCTGGATGAACCTCTAGTTCTCGCCGAAGAATGGGACCGCAAAAACGCTTTGGAGGCCGCAGAAAATTACTACGACCACCTTTGGGTTTACGGCCTGCAAGAGATTTACGATCCCGTCGCAGGCTTGGACTTTTCGCCTGAGCTGCGCGACCGCATCAAATGGACCGGCTATTTGCGCCGCAACACCGGCGATCAAGTGCCCGAAGAAAGCGGCATGCCTTATGTGCTCGTGACACCGGGCGGTGGCGGCGACGGCGAAGCGCTGGTCGAATGGGTGATTTCCGCCTATGAGGCGGACCGCAACCTGATCCCCAATGCCCGCATCGTCTACGGTCCTTTCCTGTCAGGCGACCGCCGCGCCGCCTTTGAAAGCCGCGTTGCCAAGCTTGGTGGGCGCGTCACGACCGTCGGCTTTGAAAGCCGCATGGAAAGCCAAATGAAGGGCGCACTCGGCGTCGTCTCCATGGGCGGCTACAACACGTTTTGCGAGATCCTCTCCTTTGACAAACCCGCCGCCATCGCACCGCGCACCGTGCCCCGCCTTGAGCAATATATCCGCGCCGAACGCGCGGAACAGCTCGGCCTGATCCAAATGCTCCACTCACCACGCGACGGGGTAGGGGCCAAAACGATGGCAAAGGTGATCCGCAAGCTCGCCAGCCAAAAGCGCCCGTCCCAAATCGCCATTCCCGGTCTGCTTGGGGGCCTCTCGCGCATCGTTGAGCTGTCTGATGGTCTCATGGCGCAGCAATCGCGCCCCGTGCCTGCCGAATAAATCATGAGCAAAACCAAACGCTTCGCCGTGGTGCTCAAGGGCTGGCCACGCCTGTCAGAGACTTTTATCGCCCAGGAACTCGCAGCCCTCGAGGAGCGCGGCCTCGATTTCGAGCTCTGGTCCTTGCGCCATCCCACCGACAAAAAGCGCCACCCGCTCCATGACAAAGTCACCGGCGCCGTCAAATACCTGCCCGAATATCTCGGCGACGACTGGAAGCGCGTGTTCCGCGCCTGGCGTGTCGCGCGCAAAATGCCCGGCTATGCTGAGGCCTACCGCATCTGGCGCGCCGACCTAAGGCGCGACCTCAATCGCAACCGCATACGCCGCTTCGGCCAAGCCTGCGTGATGGCCGCCGAACTCCCCGACGACATCACCTTCCTCTACGCCCATTTCCTCCACACCCCCAGCTCCGTCACCCGCTACGCCGCCCTCATGCGCGGGTTGCCATGGGGCGGCTCGGCGCACGCCAAAGACATTTGGACCTCGCCCGACTGGGAAAAGCAGGAAAAGCTGTCGCTTGGGCCCGATGGCGCGAAATTCATCGCCGTTTGCTCCGACTATGCCGCCGTCAATCTGCGCGAGATGGCAACCGACGCCTCCCGCGTCCACCTGATCTATCATGGCCTAGATTTCGACCGTTTCCCCGCACCACCACCGCCCCGCGCCAATACCGATCCCGTGCGATTCCTCTCCGTAGGCCGCCTCGTCGAAAAAAAGGGCTTCGACCGCCTGCTCGACGCCCTCGCACTCCTCCCCGCCGATCTCAACTGGCATTGGGAACATATCGGCGGCGGCGACCTCAAGGACGTCATGCGCAGCCATGCCGAGCGCCTCAACCTCACCTCCCGCATCACGTGGCGCGGCGCCTGTGACCAGCCCGAAGTGATCGAGGCCATGCGCGCCGCCGACCTCTTCATCCTGCCCTCACGCGTCGCCGAAAGCGGCGATCGCGACGGCTTGCCCAATGTGCTGATGGAAGCCGCTAGCCAAAACCTCGCGATACTCTCCACCCCCGTAGCTGCGATCCCCGAATTCATCGAAAGCGGCACCGACGGCCTCCTCTCAGACGATGCCCCGCAAGCGCTCGCCGAAGCCATTACAACCCTCGCCCAAAACCCGCAAACCCGCGCCGCGTACGCCACCGCCGCCCACACGCGCCTCCACGCCGAATTCGGCATGAACCGGGGCATCGACCAGCTCATAGCCCTCTTCGCCAAAAACGACATCACCTAATCCACACCCCAAATCGTCGCTATTTGGGGCCAAAAACCTGCTAAATCTGCCCCCAAACGCCCCAATCCAGCACGTTTCCCTGTATTTCCCATGGCCCACACGTACAATCCCTGCAAACCCAACCCGGCAGGAGAACACGCACATGGCCACCCTAAACATGATGAGCGAAGCCGACATGGACCCCCGCGCCAAGGCGGTACTGGCCGAAATCCGCGAGCTGCGCGGCAGTGACTTCATCAACAATTTCTGGCTCTACCTCGCCAACGATCCCCCCCTGCTCGAAGAAATCTGGGGCGGTGTGCGCGACGTGGTCGGAAAACCCTCCGCTCTTGATCCCCTCACCAAAGAAATGATCTACGTCGCCGTCTCCATCGCCAATGCTTGCGACTATTGCGTGCATTCCCACACCGCCGCCGCCAAGGCCAAAGGCATGACCCCTGAGATGCACGCCGACCTGTTGCGCGTCGCCTCCATGGCCGGGCGCACCAATACGCTCGCCAACGGGGTCAAACCACTGGTCGATGCCAGCTTCGATTTGTAACCAAACCACAACCACAACACTTGCAATCCCCACCATTCGCTGATCAGACTTCCCCAAATACGGGAGACCCAGCATGGCGGAAAACAGCTACGACATCGTCATCATCGGCGGGGCCATGATCGGCTCCTCCATCGCATGGCACCTCGCCACCAACCCCGATTTCAACGGCAAAGTCCTCGTCGTCGAGAAAGACCCATCCTACGAGTTCTGCTCCACCGCCCACACCAATTCCTGCGTGCGCCTGCAATTCTCCATCGAAACCAACATCAAAATGTCCCTCTTCGCGGGCGAGTTCATCAAAAATTTCCGCGAGCTGATGGCCCATGAAGACGCCCCCGAACTCAGGATCGACGATTACGGCTACCTCTACCTCGCAGGAAACGAGAAAGCCGCCAACAGCCTGCGCGCCAGCCAAAAAGTCCAAAACGCACTCGGTGCCGCAACCGTCCTCCTCACCCCTGACGAAGTTGCCGCCAAATTCCCCTATATGAACACCGATGGCGTCATCCTCGGCGCACACGGCACCAAAGACGAGGGCCAATTCGACGGCCCCACCATCTTCCAATGGTTCCGCAAACGCGCCCGCGACTTGGGCGTCACCTACCTCCACGACGAGGTCACCAGCATCGCCCGCTCCGGCTCCCGCGTCACCTCCGTCACCCTCGCCTCGGGCCAAACCATCGCTGCAGGCCAGATCATCAACGCTGCTGGCCCCCGCGCCGCAAAAGTCGCTGAGATGGCCGGCCTCTCCCTTCCGATCGAGCCGCGCCGCCGCTACACCTACATCTTCTCCGCAAAAAACCCACCGCCGCCCACCATGCCCCTCACCATCGACCCCGCAGGCATGCACATGCGCCCCGAAGGCAAGAACTTCCTCTGTGGTTGCCCGCCCTTTGTGGACAAAACCATGGACTTCACCGACTTTTCCGAAGAACCCGGCATCTGGGAAGAAAAGCTCTGGCCCGGCATCGCCGCCCG
>CAZQMR010000064.1:0-3031 GCA_964594465.1 uncultured Rhodobacterales bacterium | reverse complement strand
CAGATACTTCAAGTTTAAAATAGTTTCCATTGCCCAGACAGCCCCCGCGCTATATAAGCTCAAAGAAACATCCTTTCCGCCACCCAGCCCCGGAGACGCCCGATGAACATCCAGACCAGCCTCAAAGCCAAAGACGCCCCCGACCTCGGCCCGTTTTCCTGGGAAGACCCGCTCAAGCTCGAAGGTTTGCTCAGCGAAGACGAACGCATGATGCGCGACGCCGCTCACCAATACGCTCAAGACAAGCTGCAACCCCGCGTCATCGAAGCCTATCGCGACGAGAGCTTTGACCCAGCAATCTTCGCGGAAATGGGCGAAATGGGCCTGCTTGGCATTACCGTGCCCGAGCAATATGGCGGTCTCGGCTCCACCTACACCTCCTACGGCCTCGTGGCGCGCGAGGTCGAGCGTGTCGACAGCGGCTACCGCTCCATGATGTCCGTGCAGTCCAGCCTCGTGATGTACCCGATCTACGCCTATGGCTCCGAAGAGCAGCGCCAGAAATACCTCCCCGGCCTCGCCGCAGGCACCTCCATCGGCTGCTTTGGCCTCACCGAACCGGACGCAGGCTCCGATCCCGCAGGCATGAAAACCCGCGCCGTCAAAACCGACAGCGGCTACCGCATCACGGGTTCAAAAATGTGGATCTCCAACGCCCCCGTCGCCGATGTCTTTGTCGTCTGGGCCAAATCCGAAGAGCACGGCAATCGCATCCGCGGCTTCGTGCTCGAAAAAGGCATGGCGGGCCTCTCCGCGCCCAAAATCGGTGGCAAACTCTCGCTTCGCGCGTCGATCACAGGCGAAATTGTCATGGACAACGTAGAAGTTGGCGAAGACGCGCTCCTGCCCAATGTCGAAGGTCTCAAAGGCCCCTTCGGCTGCCTCAACCGCGCCCGCTACGGTATCGCATGGGGCGCAATGGGCGCCGCTGAATTCTGCTGGCACGCCGCGCGCCAATACGGCCTCGACCGCCACCAGTTCAAACGCCCGCTCGCCGCCACACAGCTCTTCCAGAAAAAGCTTGCGGACATGCAAACCGAAATCACCCTCGGCCTCATGGGCGCTTTGCAACTCGGCCGCCTCATGGACGCCGCCGAAGCCGCGCCGGAAATGATTTCCCTCATGAAACGCAACAACTGCGGCAAAGCCCTCGACATCGCCCGGATCGCCCGCGACATGCACGGCGGCAACGGCATCTCCGAGGAATTCCAAGTCATGCGCCACATGAACAACTTGGAGACCGTCAACACCTACGAGGGCACCCACGACGTCCACGCCCTCATCTTGGGGCGCGCCCAAACCGGCCTCCAAGCGTTTTTCTAAACACGAGCGCTTTTGCTACCGAAGAGTGAGTTCCAAACGGATTAGTGTAGTCGATAGGCATCGCTACTTTGATCGGTGGAACTCGTCCTACGTGGCTAATAAACCGGCATCCGGTTTCGATTTTCCAAAAATACTTCCGCCGGAGGCTCCTTAACTTCCCGTTAACCCAAAAGCCGGAATTTAACGGAAACGTAACCAATCAAGCGCGTGCAGTGTAGTGCACGTGCCATATGCGTGCCGGATCTGTGCAGCCCTCAAAACGCCAATTCAAGCCGTCTCAGGGATCTCCACGACTTCAGCTTCAATCCGGCCCAATCGCGCAGAAAATTCACTCAAAAGCCCCAAAACCTGCTCCCGCGCCTCCACATGTGGCACATGCCCAACGCCTTCCAAAAGCTCCACATCCGCTGGCGAATACAAGTGCTCCGGCAAGATCTCAACCTGCGCCCGCGTCCCGTAAGGGTCTGATAATCCTTGGATTCCCATCACAGGCACTCGGATGTAGGCCAGATAATCGCTGATGTCCCAGCTCTGAAATTCCGCACTGGTCCAAGCATCATTCCAACCCGCAAATGCCGCATCCACATCCCGATGATAAAAACCCAGCTTGCCCCGCAAATCCCCGTTTTCAAACGCATCCCGTGCATCATTTGCCGCCGCTTTGGTGCATGGTTCCACAAAAAAATGCGGCGCCATCAAAACCAATCCCCGCACCCGATGATCCTGCACCCCACCCGCATAAATCGCAGCTATCGACGCCCCATCCGAGTGCCCAACCAACACGCCCCGCTCAAAACCAAACACGTCCAAAACCTCAGGCAAAACGTCTAGTGCCTCGCGGTGCATATAGTCGACCTGCCGTGGCAGCTCACAAGCGTCCGACTTCCCGTAACCCGCTCTAGAATAAGCAAAAACGCCGCACCCAGTCGCCTCAGCGAGCGCCTTTGGAAATTCCTTCCACAAAGCCAAGGAGCCCAAACCCTCATGCAGCAGCACAATCGTATCCGCTATGCCGGGTGCCGGACCCCAGCTGCCTGCCTCCAGCGTTTTGTCGCCAGCCGTGATCTCAAAGACGCCGCCGTCCTGCCACATGATCAATCCTCTCGAAGTTTGAAGCGTTGTATTTTGCCGGTCGCGGTCTTTGGCAGTTCGTCGCAAAACTCCACCCAGCGTGGGTATTTCCAATTACCCACCGCGTCCTTCACATGATCCTGAAGCTCTTTGGTGACATCGCCCTCAACCCCTTCATTGAGAACAACAAAAGCCTTTGGTTTTTCCAAGCCTTCATCGTCCAGCGCAGGCACAATCGCCGCTTCCAGAACCGCTTTATGCCCAATTAAAGCCTGTTCCACCTCAAAGGGCGAAACCCAAATGCCTGACACCTTGAACATGTCATCCGTGCGCCCACAATAGGTGAAGCGCCCGTCTTCGTCGCAGGTATATTTGTCGCCCGTGCGGGTCCAATTGCCTTCAAATGTCGCGCGGCTTTTGTCCCGTTTGTTCCAATAGCCGTCCGCTGCGGACTTACCGTTTACCAAGAGTTCACCAATATCACCGACACTGACATCCCCGCCCGCATCGTCCACCAACCGCATATCATATCCCGGCACGGCTTTGCCCGAGGTGCCGTAAACCACAGCTCCCGGCGCGTTAGACAAAAAGATGTGCAGCATCTCTGTTGAGCCAACACCGTCCAGAATATCCGTGC
>CAZQMR010000063.1:9179-15646 GCA_964594465.1 uncultured Rhodobacterales bacterium | reverse complement strand
GGGAAAAATTTGGGGGGAGTGTTCCAATTCGAATCGCTTGTCAGTGACAAACCTCTTGGAAACGCTACTGATTTTGGGTGTTTGACCGTTGTCAGAGGCAATTTGGCTTCAAATCGGGGCGATATCGAACAGATTTCTAAAATATTGGACGCGGCTAGGCTTTGCAGGGTAACGTGCCTTAATTGTGCCTTATTTTGTAGAAATCCGAAAGAAAACGATGCTGAACGCGCTCGCCCGCCCTCATGTTATTCGTCCTATTTTCAGACGGTCAGTTTTGATTCCTACCTTAGTGATTGGGGCGCATGTAATCGCGCTGCCCTCGTTGGCACAGGACGCGTTGCTGCCTGTCAATCCTGACATTGTTCACGGCAACATATCGATCACTCAGCAAAACCCAACCGTCCTTCAGATTGATCAAAGCACAGAACATGGCATCATCAACTGGGATGGGTTTTCCATTGGTGCAGGCCATCAAGTCACTTTCGACAACGGTGCAGGTGCGACGCTCAACCGGGTCACTGGCAACAATCTTTCTGAAATCAATGGAGCGCTGAATGCCACGGGGTCCGTATATCTGATCAATCAGAATGGCGTGGTTTTTGGTGAAACCGGAATCGTCCGAACTGGGCAGGATTTTGTAGTATCCACATTGAATGTTGCTGACAGCGATTTTTTGAATGGTGGTGACACTGTTTTTGCCGGTGACACGGCGGGTTTTATTCTGAATTTGGGTGAAATTTCGTCGCTTGGCGGTGATGTCGCTTTGATTTCCAAAACTGTGCGCAATCGCGGATTGATCACTGCAGAAACTGGAAGTGTTGGATTGATCGCTGGGCGTGATGTTTTGATGCGGGATGGTTCGCTCAATGAGGGCAAGTTTCTTGTGCGCTTAGGAGGCGCGGATACCGAGGTTGAAGAGGCCGGCATAATTCGTGCAGCGGCAGCGGAACTGCGCGCCAACGGCGGAAACATTTATGCGCTTGCGGGAAACACTCAAGGAAGCATTCAAGCGAATGCCGTCGCGAAATCCGGAGGACGGGTTTTTCTGACCGCAGGCAAGAATGGTGCAGTTAAGCTGCACAAAAAGCTAGCCGCGAAAGCTGGGCGTGCTGGTGGTAAGGTGCTGGTCACCGGTGGTACGATTGATGCGACGTCCTTGATCGATGCATCAGGATTGGAAGCCGGTGGGCTTGCCGTGCTCTATGCGCAAGCAGACGCCCGATTTAGCGGGGAAATCCTGACATTTGGCGATCGCAAGGATGGCAATGGCGGTTTCATCGAGGTTTCGGGTCGCCTTCAGCTCAGATTTGAGGGGCAAGTTGATACCGGCGGTGGAACGCTGCTGCTGGATCCGCAAAATGTAGAGATCGCGCAGGATTTTGCAGGCGAGAGTTCACCATCCCTTCAAAATGCGTCCGTTGTCACGCCCGGCGTGATCACAAACGCACTGGCCACGGGCAATGTGGTCATTCACACAACTGGCGACGCCGAGGATGCGGGCACAATTGCTGTGACTGAGCAGTTGCGGTTTGACAGTATCCACGATCTCACTTTGCTTGCACATGGCGATATTTTGGTTGATGCGGATGTGCGCAATTCAAACCCAACCGGCGGCGACGTCAATTTGGTTGCGGGTTGGGATGGCGAGACCGGGGGATCTGGTTTTCTTCAGGATGTTATCAATGACGTCGAGTTTGACATCACCGAATTTGAAGGTCTGGAATTAGCGGATCAAACGGCCTTTGGTGTGGCCACTGGCGCGAGCTACACAGTCTTTGGATCTGGTGGCAGAACCGCATCAGCCAGCGGCTCGGTTTTGATAAAAACGCGAGATTTCGAGAGCTCGACGCAAATCGCATCAAGAAGTGGCACAACCCGTGTATATGCCAATAACATCGATATGCGTGGCGACGGATTTGATGATGGAGAAAGTGGGTACTACGGAACTTACGACGCCCCCTCGCAGATTGGTTTTTTGTCCGGCCCCTTTGACAATAGTTTTGATGTCATTGGAGATATCGATGTTCGGGCCACGGGAAATATAGGCATAGAAGCCGGAGGCTTCGCGTCACATGCGCAGATTGGCCATGTCGGGCCGCAAGATTCGGAATTCGGACAGAGTAATGAGGGGTCTGTGATCGCCAATGCGTTGGGTGATGTTTCGGTTGTGGCACTTGGTAGTGTCTCGCTGGTTGCGGGTGCGCCGGAGGCTTATGCAATGATTGGTCATGGGTCGGCCCCTGGCACTCAGAGCGAGGCAACTGGTTTGCGGCAGGGCGATATTCTGGTGAATGCAGCCACTGTTTCACTGTCTAATGGCTTTGCTTCAGAGGGGGGCCAAGCGCCGCTTGCTTGGATTGGCCATGATACGCCCACCGAAAATGGGATCAGCAATTCTGATTTGAGTGTTCAGGCGAGCAGTTTCAATGCTGGCGGAACTTCGACGAGTTTATTGCGCACAGACATCCTTAATGCCGCGTGGCAGGCAGGATCCGTCAGTTACAGAATCGGCGGGGATGTTGAGTTGAGCGAAGCGCTTTCGACCGACACGGATAATGACCTGCTCATTCAGTCGACTTTAGGGGGCGTCGAACTTAGTGCCAATTCGCAAATTGTGAACACAGGCGCTGGCGACATTGTTTTGGCGGGCGCGGACCTTGTCGAGTTCAACAGCGATTTTGTGAATGCTCTAACCGCGACCGATGGGCGGTGGCTGGTTTACTCAAATGCCCCAAATGCAAGCGACGGCCATGCTGGCTTGACCGGGCGCGATGCGATTGAGTTTGGTGCCGCGTTCAATGATGCAACATCGGGTGGGAATGTTCTTGCCTATGCGGTTTCTCCTGAACTGATTTACACAGCCAGAGATCAGAATTTGACCTATGCAAATGGGCTCAACTCTACCGCTGTGGATTTGGAAATTCAGGTAGATGAAGAAAGCGTTGATACCACTGATTACGATTTTATTCTGAGCGGCTTTAATTCAACTGCTGCCTTTGGAGATGAGGTCACCTTTTCCAGTTCCAACATTGCAAATGCTGGAACATATGAGGATGGCTTAGTTGTCAATTTGCCTCAAGGTGACAGCCCCGCCACTGGCCTTACGCTGACCACTGTTGAAGGCGATCTTGTCATTTCGCAGCGGGTTCTAACGCTTGATCTGACAGGCGGCTTTGCCAAAATATATGATGGCAACACGGATGCTTCGTCTTCTGATGTTGAATTTTTTGAGGGTTCTGGCCCAGTTCGAGTTGACGAGGTGACTGCATCTGTCACCGGGACATACGAAGATAAAAACGTCGGGACTCAAAAGTCAGTATCTGATCTTACTGGAACTTTGACCGGGGCCGATGCGGGCAATTACCGCGCGGTTATCTCCTTTGACGGAGAGAGTGGTTTTGTAGGGTCGATTTCCGCGCGACCCTTAGCATTGGATGTAAGCCCGCAAGACAAGGAATATGACGGCACAACCGAGGTCACTTTTGAAGTCACTGACGACCGTATTGAAGGGGATGAGATCACCCCAAGCATTTCTGCTGAATTTGATGATCCGAATGTTGGTGAAGACATAGCTGTCAACATTTTCAGCGTTGATATCATTGGATCAGATGCCGCGAATTATGACATCACAACCACCACCGGGGAAACGGCGGACATCACAGCGCGGGAACTGACACTGACCGCGACAGCTCAAGACAAGATCTATGACGGCGGGACAGACGCTGTGGTCAACATCTTTGTGGACGAGATTGACGGCGATGATGTTGGCGTGACGGGGCTTGGGGCATTTGAAACCAAAGATGTCGGCACTGATAAGGTTGTAAACGTCACTCAAATTGCATTGTCTGGCACAGATGCATCGAATTACTCTGCGCCAAGCTCGGCTCAAAGCAGTGCAGACATCAGTGAGCGATTGCTGACCCTGACAATTACGGGTCAGGATCGCATTTTTGATGGGTCCACAGATGTGAATTTGATCGTGAGTGATGACCGCATCGAAAATGACGATATTACCGCAGCGGCTACGGGCGCGTTTGAAGATTCTGCACCGGGTCAGGACAAACCGATCACAGTTACAGATGTTTCGATTACGGGTCCGGATGCGGCCAATTATCAGGCCACGACGCCAAATAACTTTGCACAAGCCTCGATCTCTCCGGCTCAAACGCGGGAAGCGACGCGACCTCAACCACAAATCGATGAACGCGCGCCATTGCCTGTGGAGGTGCCTTCCTTTGTTGAACCAGGCTTTGGTGTTTATTCCGATGTGGCTACCGACGCATTGGTTCGTGACCTAACAACTGCCAGCGAATTTTGCCGTCAGATTGGCGAGTCTGAATATGTTATTGATTGTTTGGGCGACAGATTGGCCGAGATCGCAAAGCGACTACCAGCCAATGGTGCTTACGCCGAAAGCCGTGAAGCACTGGCGGCAGCGGCACAAAAGCTTGACGCTTTGGTGCGCGAAAATGCATCCAACGCATTGCCGCCTTTGCGGGTTGCGACGCGGTCGCTGTCAGGTGGGGGTTCCCAAAACCGAGTTTTGCGCGCAGTTGATGCCGCAAATGTTGCGGCGGTGACTGAGCAGGCTGTCGCGATCTTGCAAGAGGCCGAGACATTGCTGCTTCGCTCGGCTGAAAGCTCCCAGCGTCGACGTGTTCACTATCAACGCATTGCGACCGCAGTTGGTTCAAACAAACTGTTGTTGCGTTCAACCTAAGCGCATATCTGTTTGCGCGCGGACACGATTTTGAACCTATTTGCAATTTTAGTTTAGGGAATCGTCATGATTTCTTGCGCAAAATCCGCAGGGGCAGCATAATCCGCGCTGCTAGCGATGAGTTTGCTCGCAAGCACGCCAAACCAAATTTTGCAGTTGATTGGGGTAGGAATGATGTTTTTTGAGAGAATTTCGGGAGTTGCAGTGCGTTTTCTAGCCTGCTTTTTGCTTCTTTGCACGTTTGGTGGCCAAACAGCCCTTGCGCAAGCAGACCCGTTTTCCGGTGGTTGGAGCTTGAATGCTGAGGCCTCAAACCTTTCATTTCAGTCCGTCAAAAACGAAACTAAGGTTGAAACAAGCGGATTTGCTACTTTTTCCGGTGGCATCGCCCCCACAGGCGCGGCTGAGATCAAAATTCTGCTCGACAGTGTGGATACAAAAATTGACCTGCGAAATGTGCGGATGCGGTTTCTCTTTTTTGAAACGTTCCAGTTTCCAGAGGCGGTTATCTTGGCACAAATTGACCCAGCCACGCTCAGTGATTTGTCTACCATTCGGCGCAAAACGGTCGATCTAGACTATAGTTTGTCATTGCACGGCGTCACCAAAACGTATGTCGCACCTGTTGTTGTAACCTTGCTGACTGATGATCTTGTCTCGGTGGCGACGAGCACGCCAATTTCGGTTCCGGCATCTGATTTCGATCTGATGGGCGGGGTGCAAAAGCTTGAGGATGCGGCGGGTGTTAACATCATTCCATCTGCCACCGTTTCCTTTGACTTCATGTTTGCGCGCAACGGGACCCCGGCAGCGCCCAAAGTAGCCGAAGCTGAAACCCAAGCGCCTGCAAGTGCGGCATTGGAAGCTCAGGGCAATTTCGACCTCGCGGCATGCAAGGGACGTTTTGAAATTCTCTCGCGCACCGGTAACATCTATTTCCGCCCTGGGTCATCAAGGTTGGATGCCAAAAGTAAGCCGCTGCTTGATAGCTTGGCTGATATTGTCTCTCGCTGTCCTGGAATGATTGTCGAAGTCGGTGGCCATACTGATAGCGATGGCAGTGTTGCTGCGAACCAGCGACTGTCTGAGGCAAGAGCCGCGTCAGTCACAAAGTTTCTGCTGAATACGGGCATTTCGGGTGACTTCATTCGCTCTGTTGGATACGGCGAAGCCAAGCCAGTCGCCTCAAACGCAACCCGCGAAGGAAAGTTGAAAAACCGTCGCATTGAATTCGCTGTGGTGAGCAACTGATATGACGAAATTGAGTCTTGTGTGGCGTAGTTTTTGTGCGCTTTTCCTCTGTGCGATTTGGCTTACATCTGCCCAATTTGTGAGCGCTCAAGCGCGTATTGCTTTGGTGGTCGGAAATGGACAATACGGCTCGGTGAGCCCGCTTGATAATCCTGTTCCCGATGCGCTTTTGATCACTCAGGAGTTGGAAGCAGCTGGTTTCAGCGTAACTGTAGTAACGGATGCAAGCCAGGTTGACCTCAATCGCGCAATCGCTCAGTTTGGCCGTGATCTGCGGGCCGCCGGAAAAGACACCACCGGTCTATTTTATTACGCGGGTCATGGTGTGCAATCCTTTGGAACAAACTACCTTCTGCCGGTAGATGCCACTCTTACGGATGCCGCTGACTTAAGTCTTGTGGCGGTGCAGGCTGAGGCCGTTTTGCGCCAAATGGCATCTGCAAAGAACACCACCAATATCATGATTTTGGACGCCTGTCGCGACAACCCGTTCGAG
>CAZQMR010000063.1:0-9079 GCA_964594465.1 uncultured Rhodobacterales bacterium | reverse complement strand
AGGGTGAAGTGATGTCACCAGAGGATATTGCGGCGATGCAACTTTGGGATTCTGTTCGAGACACCAATGATCCGGTTCAGATCATGTTGTTCTTGCGCGGTTATCCAAAAAGCAAGTTCTCTGATGAGGCACGTGTTTTGCTCAACGACCTTCTGAAAGCTGAGTTGGGTCCAGAGCCAAAAGAGGACGTTGCTGCTGCACCGGCCCCAGAACCTGAGCCTGTGCCCGCGCCAAGCGTAACGCCAGTTGTTGAGGAAAAGGAACTGATTGATATAGCTAGAACATCGGGGAGTGCTGCAGATTACGAGGCCTATTTGTCCGTGTTTCCCAACGGGGTTTATGCGGAACTTGCCAAATTTGAGCTTGATATCATTGCGAAGAAAGCTGCCAAAGCTGAGGAGCAAACCGAAGTTGCCGCCGCCGCCCCTGCCCCCGCGCCAAAAGAGGTTGCTCAAGCGAAACCCTCTGGCCCCGTGACGTTTGCATCGCCAGTTGAAGTTGGGGCTGCCGAAATCACTGGTTTGAATTTTGAGCAAATTATTCAGATTTCACCGCTCTTTGCGCCGATTGAAGGTTTGCCTGAACCGGTATGGAAAGAGAAATCATGTTCCAATTGCCACACTTGGACCCGCGATGCCTTGTGTGATCAAGGCAAGACTTATCTAAAAGCAAATGCGGAACGCTCACTTAACAAACAGCATCCTTTCGGGGGATCGTTTAAGCAACATTTGCGTCATTGGGCTGACACGGGCTGCCAATAGTTATTGTGGCGTTGTTGAGATGAAAAAGTAGACCCACTCGCCTTTGAAATTCGGATCACGCGCCCTCGCTTGTGCGATCTGATTGCGCAAAAATTCCAAATAGGGTTCAGCGGGTTCGCTGACTGGGCGCAATCCGTCATAGACCGGAGTCGAAGCGGCGAACGCGACGGCAATTTCTTGGCCAAAGGGAGGGCTGATCGTGAGGTTTACCGATGGACCATCACTGCGTTCTTTGCCAACTGTGAACGCTGATTTGGCGGCATAGGCTTCGAGGGGTACGATGGTATTTGGTTGCAAATGCAACACCATTCCATCGGCGGAAAAATAGTCCACATAAACAACGCTTGGATAATCTGGCGCGCCCAATTCAAGAACCAAGCGTTGACCGTTGGAGTATTTATAATTTCGTGCAAAACCCTGTGGTCCTACGACCCGAGGATTGGTCACTTGGTCCGTTGATTGGGGAAGTCCGATCTCGGCAATTCCGGACAAGGCACCACATTGTGGCCGGGGGAGGATCAGGAGCGTATCTTGAATTGGAATGGAATTCCCAATCTGGGCTTTGAGCGCATCCAAAACTGGTCCACGCAGGCCATCCTCTGGAATGTGGCCTCTCAAAAGCAAGCTCCCGGTGTCTGGATCAAATTCGGTTTGCAGTCGCGCGCATGGAACAGATGCAAGAACGGCTTCAATGCCATCGCGCACTTCGCTTTCTGCTCCCGTGGCGTTCAAATCTGAAGGCTGCATGAAGGCTTGAATGGCCGCCAAAGAAACCGGGTCTGCAACACGCTCGTCCTCACCGCTCCACGCCAGGGCGGCCGTCGCGAACTCGCTGGGCAGGTCTAGCTGCGGTGCGGCCGGTCTGGGCGCGTCCGATTGTGAAATGCTTGTTGTTGGCAGCTCAGAGCCGGCTGTTTGCGGTGATTTTGGGACCGCTGGTTCCGCCCTTTCGCTTGGAGGTTGCACTGCATCTGACGCAAATGTGGGTAAGCTGGCTTGTGTGGCTTTCGCCGCTGGAGGTGTATCCAAAGAGGCAATTTTCGCGCCTTGCGGTGGTTTCGCTGATCCAACGGCTTGGGATGAAACCGCGACGTTGTTGAGTTGCGCGGATGCAGGTTGACTGCTTTGAATGGCAGAGCTTTCTGGTTGCACGCTGCTTGAAATCTCGGCGGCAAGTTCCGCGCTCATCAGGCTGTCCGGTTTGGTGGTGATTGCAGTCGAAATTGGCGCTTTTACTGCAATCGATCCAAGTTTGGCGCTTTGGGGTTGAGCGACGCTTGCGACTGCTTGTGGTAGTTCTGATGGGGCGACATTGTCCGCACTTGCTTGGGCGCTTTGAATGTTTTTGCTGATTGGCGCAACTGGGGCACTCAATTTGCTGATTGGCTCAACTTCCGCTGTAATGGGGCGCGCTGCATTGACTGAGTTTAAGGTATCACCTTGTGCTGAAGCGGGCCTCACTTTGGTAGATGCGATGTTTGCTTGAGCAGCACTTGACCGTGGAATCGTGCCTTCGCCCATCTTGGGCGCTTCGGGCGGTTGTTCCCGCGCCGATTGCCCCTCTGGCACCTGAGCCGGAGCCTCAGATTGGTCGACTTGATAGGACGTTACGGTTAATTCCGATTTTGGAACAGGTTGCTGCTCTACCGGTTTTGGAGCCATGGAAAAACCAAGTCCGGCAAAGAGCGCGCCATGGGCGACTATGGATGCCACGCCTGAAACAAGCCAGTGCCGCGCTGCCATTTTTATTGATCCTCGGGCGTGACAACCAGCACCACATCCCGCGCCCCAAGCGCCCTGATCTCACCAACAAGAGGCAAAACCCACCGCAATTCTGCATCGCGATGTGCGTTCACGCGCACGAGCAAATCGGGTTCTCTTTCTAGTCTTTGGATCAAAGTGCTGAGAGCATCAGGGGCACCTGTTTCTGAGCCGTCGAGTGCCAAAGCGCCGTCTGCTCCTATCGCCAAGGTCACCCCACCACCGGGCATGTCGCTGCCAGTGAGCGAGTTGGACGGCGTCACTTCAAATGGTGCTGTTGCGTCCATGCGGCCGATCAGCATGAAGAAAATCAGCAGGAAAAAGACCACATCAATCAATGCAATAATTGTCTCAGGGGAGCTGCGTTTGACTGGTCGGGCGAGCTTCATGGACGGGCCTCCAGCTCGACAATGCGCAAGCGCGTAATGCCTGAATTGGTGACCGCATCCATTGCAGACACAAGTGTCTGAGTTTTGGCGTGGTTTGAAGGCAGGATCAGGACTTGCAGGTCTGGGTTACTTTCCTGACGGGCTTTGAGCGAGATCGCCAATTCGTCCAGACTATGGGTTTTGCCAGAAAGTGCTATGCGCCCGTCTGCGCCGAGTGACAGCAACACGGTAGAGCGCCCTGCCCTGTTGGTTTGGGCACCTGCAGGTGCATCTTCAGAGCGCTCAACCATTGGGATCATATCAAGGTTGAGATAGGTCGACGTGACCATGAAAAACACCAGCATGATCAACAAAACATCGATCATTGATACGAGCGATATCAACGGACGCGCAGCTTTGGGTCGGCTCAAATTCATGCGCTACCCCTTCAGCTTCTGGAATCCTCAAGCGCAAACAACTGGCCTACACTTGCCTCGATACGCTGAGTTGCACGGTCTGCCCGTTCTGACAGCATTGTGGCGCCGATGGACGCGGGAATTGCTACAATCAAACCGGCAGCTGTTGTCAGCAGGGCTTGCCAGATACCGCCAGCCAGCAAGGCTGCATTCGCAGCCCCTTCTGCCAATGCGAGTTCCTGAAAGGATTGGATCATACCTAAAACCGTGCCCAGGAGGCCCAACAGTGGACTGACCATAGCAATCAATTCCAGCAATCGAATATGGCGGTTCATACCGGCAACTTCATTGCTGCCGCGCCATGCTAAGTCGCTTTCCAGAACACTGCGCGGCGTATTTGCTTTGAGGCCATTCATGGCATCACGCACGATCCGGTCCGCAGGCGAGCGACCAGATGCCAGTGTATCAATGGCGGCCTTTTTGTCACCAGTTTGCCAAATCTCAAATGCACTTTCACGGGTGTCTTCACCTGACATTACGGGCAAAAGCTGGATGGTTTTGACAAAGATCAACGCCAGCGAAATAAGCGAAAGCACAAGTAGGATGTAGACGATCGGCCCGCCGTCAAGCAGCAGTGTCTGGAGCCGTTCCATTCGCTTATTTCACCAACTGAGCACTGGTGCGAGACTGAAGGTTAAGGATCGGAAAACAATCCATTTCTTCTTCATTTTGTGGACGACAAGACGCCAACTCATGCAATAGAATTTCTGAGATGTCCGAGCAGGCTATGTCTGGCACTTCGAACAGTTTTAATGTGGTGCGCGCAGCTTGAATGGGCGCGGCATCAATTGTCAAAAGGCGATCAATAATTCCACGGGCATTCAAAATGGCCAGGGACATTTCAAAGCCTTCCAACGTCTTGTCTGTTTTGTTGCGAAACAAAAAGAAGGCCCGACAGCCGCCGGTTTGATTGTCTTCAAATTTGTTCAGCTCGACGGTTAATTTTCCGTCTGGCGCGGCAGTCTGTGCAAGCGTGGGCGCGTGCCCCATTGAAAGTGTAACAACAGCAATTCCAGCGATTTTCGCGTAGTGGGCGAACATGGCAACATTCCTAAATAGTTGGACGCAACCCTAAGAAGACTTGAAAGGATATCATCGGTCAACCCCCGATTCTTGATCCCAAGTTCCACCAGCTTGATCGGCAAAAATGTTGACCGGAGGATCAAAAGGCTGTCTATTTGTAAAACATTTGTAAACGCGGTTGCAGCTACCCGCATTGCATATTTGTAAAAGATTTATCGGGGTGGCGCTCACGCGCAAAAAGAAGGCATGGCAATGGAAATTTCACTGGTCGCAATCAGCGACGACGCACCCAGTGGCGAAAATCTGGAATACGAAGAGGTGTTCACAGCGTTAGAATTGGTTGCTCAGCCAGGGGAAGAGCGCCAAGCGGGCGATGAAATCTTAGAAGCCGAAGAACCCAATTATCGCGATGTCACAGAAAAGGCGAAAGCGGTGTTGGAGCAGAGTCATGATCTGCGAGCAGCGGTTCATCTCGCCAACGCGCAGATCCGACAGAACGGTTTTGAGGGGTTTGCAGGTGTCACAACTTACATAAAGGGCTGCCTCACTGACTACTGGGACACATGTCACCCACAGCTTGACGAGGATGACGACGATCCGACGATGCGTGTCAACGCGGTGCTTGGTCTTGGTGCTCAGAATACTGTTCTGCGCGGCGTTCGTTCAGCGCCCATGACAATGAGTCAGGCTTTTGGCAAAGTCACACTTCGCCTCATTGATATTCAGTCTGGTGAAGTTACTGCACGCGAAGATGAACCTCTTTTGGACAGCAACTCGATCGCGGCAGCGTACAAAGACACGGACGTAGATGTTTTGCAGGGCATTTATGATGCCATTTCGCTCAGCCACGAAAACGTTAAGGCCATAAGCGCGGTTTTTGATGAAAAGACGCCCGGCTTCGGGCCTAATCTAGATGGGCTGATCAAGGCGCTGAAATCTGCTGAGGGCATGGTCGCGGAACATCTGGGCCTTGATGTAGAGCCAAGCGAAGACGACGTCGAAACGAGTGATCAGACTGAATCGTCAGGTGGGGAGGCAAAAAAAGTGACCGCACCAGGAGAAATTTCGTCCCAAAGTGATGTAGCGCACAGTCTCAAGAAAATAATCCAGTATTACGAGAAGCACGAACCCTCTAGCCCGCTTCCTATGATCCTTGAGCGGGCACTTCGACTGGTAGGAGCAGACTTTATGACGATCATCAACGACGTGGCGCCAGCGGGCGTAGATAATGTCAACCTCGTCGGGGGTATCGTTTCAGATACGGAATACTAACGGCCCAAGATTTTTCAATTACAAGACAACCAACAGACGGAGTAAGTGATGTCCAGTTCACAAAAATTCATAGCGCGGAACCGCGCACCAAGGGTTCAAATCGAATATGATGTGGAGCTTTTTGGCGCCGAGAAAAAAGTTCAACTCCCGTTTGTCATGGGTGTTATGTCGGATCTTGCAGGCAAAAGTCAGGTGGAACAGCCCGGCGTTGCGGATCGCAAATTCCTCGAAATCGACGTTGATAACTTTGATGATCGCATGAAGGCGATGAAGCCGCGCGCTGAGTTTACGGTGCCAAACACGCTGACGGGTGAAGGTAACCTCTCTGTCGGGCTGAACTTTGAAAGCATGGATGACTTTTCACCAGCGGCAATCGCAAATCAGATCGAGCCTCTTAAGAACCTCATGGATGCTCGCAAAGAGCTCTCCAATCTGGTCACCTACATGGACGGCAAGCCCGGCGCAGAAGAGCTCATTGCAAAAGCAATGAACGACCCTGAGCTGCTGAAGTCTCTTGCTGAAAACGCCAAGCCAGAAGATGGCGACGCTGAAGAGGGAGGTGAATAATCATGGCTGATCAAGAAGCACAAGTAGAAGGCGCAGAAGGTGCCGTTGAAGAAAGCGATTTCTCCTCCCTTTTGAACAAGGAATTCAAGCCGCGCACAGACAATGCGAAAACAGCGATTGAATCGGCTGTTGGCACGCTCGCGCAGCAAGCTTTGGCCAATGCGAGCCTGATCTCAGAAGATGTTTTGGCATCGGTTGAATCGATGATTGCTGAAATCGACAAGAAGTTGTCGGAACAGATCAATAAGATCATTCACCACGAAGAATATCAGAAGCTGGAAAGCGCTTGGCGTGGTTTGCATCATCTCGTGAACAACACAGAGACAGATGAGACGCTGAAAATCCGGGTGATGAATATCTCCAAAAAGGATCTTCACAAGACATTGCGCAAATTCAAAGGCGCGGCTTGGGATCAATCCCCGATCTTCAAGAAACTCTATGAAGAAGAGTTTGGTCAGTTTGGCGGTGAGCCATATGGTTGTCTTGTCGGCGATTACCACTTCAACCAGTCACCACCTGACGTGGAATTGCTGGGTGAGATGGCGAAGGTGGCGGCTGCAGCGCATGCTCCGTTCCTAACCGGTGCCGATCCATCCTTGATGCAGTTCGAAAGCTGGCAGGAAATGGCGAACCCGCGCGATCTGACCAAGATCACGTCAACGCCGGAATATGCCGCATGGAACAGCTTGCGCAAATCTGAGGACAGTAAGTATCTCGGCCTCGCGATGCCGCGGTTCCTTGCGCGTCAACCTTATGGTGCCAATTCCAACCCGGTTGAAGAATTCGCATTCGAAGAAGATGTGGGCAACGCGGAAAGCGAAAACTTCGCTTGGGCCAATGCGGCCTACGGTATGGCTGCCAACGTCAACCGCTCGTTCAAGGAATACGGCTGGTGCTCACGTATCCGCGGCGTAGAAAGCGGTGGTACGGTTGAAAACCTGCCAACGCATACGTTCCCAACGGATGACGGTGGCGTTGACATGAAATGCCCAACTGAAATCGGTATTTCAGATCGCCGTGAAGCAGAACTTGCAAAAGCAGGTCTGATGCCGCTGGTTCACCGCAAAAACACGGATATGGCTGCCTTTATTGGAGCTCAGTCGCTCCATGCACCTGCGGAATACGACGACCCGGACGCAACCGCAAACGCGGCCCTTGGTGCGCGCCTGCCGTATCTTTTTGCGACCTGTCGCTTTGCCCATTACCTCAAATGTATGGTGCGTGACAAAGTTGGCTCCTACAAAAGCCGCGATGACATGCAGCGTTATTTGCAGGGTTGGGTTGAACAATACGTCGATTACACCGCTGACGTTTCCTCAGAGGAAGAAAAGGCTCGTAAGCCGCTCGCAGCAGCAGAGGTGGTCGTCGAAGAAGACGAGGCAAATCCTGGATACTACCGTTCCAAGTTTTTCCTTAGGCCCCATTACCAGCTCGAAGGGCTCTCGGTCTCCCTTCGTTTGGTATCAAAGCTCCCATCCGAAAAGACCTAATTTTAAACCGGTGCGCTGCTTTTGTGGCGCATCACAAAACTCGATCATTGCGGACAATCCGCGCTTAAACACTAAGGAGAATTCCCATGGCATTAGACATGTTTTTGGACATTGAAGGCGAAATTGGCGGCGAGTCAAAAGACAAGGCAAAGAAAGGACAAATCGATATTCTCGCTTGGTCTTGGGGCATAGCAAACGCTGGCAGTTTTCACACAGGCGGCGGCGGCGGCGCTGGTAAAGCCAACTTCCAGGATATTAGCTGCACAAAATGGATCGACAAGTCATCACCAATTCTGCAGCTCTATTGTTCCAATGGTGATCACTTCAAGAAGGCGACGCTGACAGTTCGCAAAGCCGGGAAAAACCCTCTTGAATACTTGATTATCACAATGGAAAACGTGCTGATCACATCTGTTCAAACAGGTGGTTCCGGCGGCGAAGACAAGCTGACAGAGAATGTCACACTGAACTTCGAGAAGGTGGAAGTGAAATACACCGAACAGAAGGAAACAGGTGACAAAGGCGATATCAAAGAATTCAAGTGGGATATCGGTGCCAACGCACCTAAGTAATGTCACTTTGAAAATTGTGCCGCTGCAGCGATTGCAGCGGCACATACTCTAGAAAAAACCGCGCAATTCGTTGGAGAGTGAATGTGTTAGATGAAGCTCAGGACCTGTTGAAAGCCGGAGATCTGGCAGGGGCCCTTGCGGCTTTGCAAAATGCTGTGCGCTCTGATCCAGCAAATTCCAAACTCAGAATTTTCTTGTTCCAGCTGCTGTGTATCACAGGCGACTGGAACCGTGCCATCACTCAACTCAAACTTTGTGCAGAGATGGAAGCCGCTGCCATTCCAATGGCCCAAGCCTACCGCGAAGCCATTATTTGCGAAGTTTACCGCGAAAAGGTTTTCAGTGGCGAGAAACTCCCGCTTATGTTCGGCGAGCCACAAGAATGGATTGCCCTCATGGTCGAGGCAGTTGCCGCCCAAGCTGCTGGCAAGATCGCCGAGGCCGCTGAAACCCGCGCCCGCGCTTTTGAGGCTGTACCAGATGTAACCGGCGAGATTAACGGCGAGCGCTTTGAGTGGATTGCCGATGCAGACATGCGCCTTGGCCCGCTGCTTGAGGTCATCGTGAATGGCAAATATTACTGGATGCCATTTTCCGCGCTCGACAGAATTCAGGCAGAACCGCCCGAAGATTTGCGTGATAGCGTTTGGACTGCGGTTAACATCACAGCTGCAACAGGTGGCGAGATGGTCGGACTGATCCCAACGCGCTATATTGGAAGCACCAAAAGTGATGATCCTTTGGTCAAGCTTTCGCGCACCACGCTTTGGGAAGATGTCGGATCTGATA
>CAZQMR010000062.1:0-16166 GCA_964594465.1 uncultured Rhodobacterales bacterium | reverse complement strand
CCCTTATCTCTTGGGGGAGGCCGATGGCACGCCCAAAACCCCGGACTGGGCGGCAGCGATTTGCGGCATTCCAGCAGCGGATATCGCGGCTTTGGCACGCAAAATGACCAAGGGCAAAACGCTGATCACGATTGCATGGTCCTTGCAGCGCGCCCATCACGGGGAGCAACCGTTTTGGATGGCGAGCGTTCTGGCAGCGATGCTCGGTCAAATCGGTGAACCGGGTGCTGGCATTGGTTATGGCTATGGCGCGATTGGTGGCGTTGGCACGGATGTTACACCGTTAAAGGGTCTGACGCTTCCGCAGGGCCAAAACCCGATCAAAACCTTCATTCCAGTGGCAAGGGTCGCCGATATGCTCTTGCAGCCGGGGCAGGATTACAATTTCAACGGCAATCGCCAGCCTTATCCTGACATCAAGCTTGTCTATTGGTGCGGGGGCAATCCGTTTCACCACCACCAAGACCTCAACCGCCTGACAGATGCGTTTCGCCAGCCTGACACCGTGATTGTGCATGATCCGTGGTGGACCGCGACGGCACGCCATGCGGATATCGTGTTTCCGGCGACCACATCCTATGAGCGCGAAGACATTGGTCGTACGTTCAGCTGCCCATTCCTGTTCAACATGCCGGAACTCATTCCGCCTGTGGGCGAGGCGCGCAATGACTATGACATTTTCTCAGGTCTCGCAGGGCGGATCGGGGCAGACGAAGATTTCACCCAAGGCCGTGATGCGCAGCAATGGCTGCGGCACATGTATGGTGAGTTTGAAACACTGAACGCGGAAAAGGACGCTGGCATTCCGAGTTTCGAGGATTTGCGCGCGAAAAACTGGGTTGAGCTGCCAATTGCCAATCGCGCTGACAGGGCTGTGCCCATGGCGGATTTCCGAGCGGACCCAGAGGCCAATCCACTGCGCACACCTTCGGGCAAAATCGAGATTTATTCCGAGGTGATCGCAGGGTTTGGCTATGATGACTGTTTGGCGCATCCTGCATGGCTGCCACCGGGCGAGTGGCTGGGGGCTGAAAAGTCGCAGAGCTTCCCGCTTCACCTCGTCTCACCCCAACCCTATGACAAGCTTCACTCTCAACTGGAAGCCGCACTCGCAGATGATCCAGAAGCACGCCCGGCTCGACTTGAGATCAACCCTCAAAATGCAGCGGATCGCGGGATCACCGATGGTGACATCGTGCGCGTGTTCAATGACCGTGGAGCCACGCTTGGGCGTGCGCATCTGAGCGATGCGATTTTGCCCAACGTCGTGGCACTGCCAACGGGTGCTTGGTTCATGCCAGCAAGCAACGGTGTTGACCAGCAGGGCAATCCCAACACAGTCACCCGCGATGTGGGCACGTCCGATTTAGGGCAGGGGAACACGGCGCATTCGGCTTTGGTTCAAGTCGAAAAGGGCTAGGGCGTGATGCGGTCGCGCAGCCTTATCAGCGCTGTGTGAACCTGATCCCAAGCGGTATGCTGGGGCATATGGCCGATGCCCTCTAGCGATGTCAGAACGGCATTTGGCAGATCGTTTGCAAGCCTCTCAGAATGAATTGAGATCGGCACGGTATCGTCTGCCGTGCCATGTACAATCTCAACGGGCATCGTCAAACTGCTGTAACGGGGAATAATCCTGCGCAGCTGCTCTTTAAGCCCGGCGACTTGGCGTGCATTGCTTAACACCACGTCTGGCCGCAAGGACAGAGCGGGTTGAATATGGTTGTAATATCCATCACTTACGCCTTGAGGTTCAAAGATTACCTTCAACGTGCGCCGAGTCAGTTTGTCACCCGCCATCAAGGGTAAAACACGTGCCGCGATCCAGCCCAGAACCGGCGTGGTCGCGACATCATATTGCCACCCCAATCCACCGGGCCAAATCTGCGAAGGTGCGGACAACAAAAACAACCCCGATATATCCTCTGGTCTCTCAACGGCCCAACTCAGCGCAATCGACCCACCATAGCTGTGCCCCAGTACAATCGGTTTGCGAAGTCCAAGCTGACTTGCCGCATCACTCAAGTGACGTGCCTGAACGCCAATATCGGTCACATTCGCGATCTCATCGGAATGCCCGAGCCCCGGTCGGTCAAAGGCCGTCACACGAAAATTCGAGGCAAGCGCGTCCATAGGCCCAAAGGTCCAATCCCTCAGATTGCCGCTTGCCCCGTGCAACAGCACCAAATCAGGACCGCTGCCCGCCTGCACATAGTGAACCCGCGCTCCGTTTACAGTGATGAACGCCCCGGTAGGCGCAGGCCGTTTCGGGCTAAAAAACAACACGACAACAGTGACAAGTATAATGAGCCCAAGAAGGCCGACCCAAAGCATCCGCTTAGGCTTCCACCCAGTCATAGGCCGTGGTTTGGTAAATCTGATTGATCCAGTTCCCATATAAAATATGACCATGCCCCCGCCACCGGTTTTCTGGCGGCTGAGAGGGATCGTCACCGGGATAGTAATTCATCGGCACGTTGATCGGCTCGCCAGATTGCACATCCCGGTCATATTCGGTTTTTAGCGTGGCGGTGTCATATTCCAAATGATTGAACATATAGAGCGCGCGATGGGCTGGGTCTTCTACCAAACACGGGCCGACATCAGGTGAGTCGAGCAAGACATTCAGACCCGCCGTCTCAATCTCGCTGCGCCGCATTTCAGTCCAACGGCTCACTGGCACCACAAAATCATCCGCAAATCCGCGCAGATAGGGCGAGGACGTGTCTAGATTCTGATGCCGAAAACAGCCAAATGCTTTTGCGTCCAGCATATGTTTGGGCACGTTGTGGAAATGATTGATCATCGCCATGCCGCCCCAACACACAGCCATCGTGTGATGCACATGGGTTTGGGTCCAATCAAACAGCTCCCGCAGCTCGGCCATGTAAGTCACGTCCTCAAAGTCGAGATGCTCGATCGGGGCGCCTGTGATGATTAACCCGTCAAATTTGCGCTTTTTGGCTTCGGAAAACGGCTGATAGAACGCCTCCATATGCTCTGGGGCGGTGTGGCGTGAGTTATGTTCGCTCATCCTTATGAGTGTCAGCTCAAGCTGCAACGGCGTGGCCCCAATGACCCGCGCAAATTGCGTCTCCGTCGCAATCTTCATCGGCATGAGGTTCACAAGACCAATCTGAAGCGGGCGAATATCCTGACGCGCCGCGGCATCTTCGCCCATCACCATAACACCCTCGCGTGTCAGCACGTCAAAAGCAGGCAAGTCAGTGGGGATCTTGATTGGCATTGTAACTGTCCAAAAAATGTCTCAGTGCGGGATCAGATAGCTAGTTCCAAAACCTTGTGACAACAAGCCCAAGAGCGGTCAGTTACCGGAATTAGCAACATGGTTCACGCAAGCGTGCACGTCTGAGATATGGCAAAGGTTGAGAAAATCAAAAACATGCTTAGATTTTTGTGCATGCAATAAAAGGGGTAAGACGCATGAGCAAACGTGTTTTGAGACCAGCGCTGGCGGTGCTCGGTACTGCGATTTTGGCCGCATGTAGCTCTTTGCCAGAGCCACAACCTGTCGCTGCCGCGCCAGATACACGTTTGGCACGGGGCGAAATGGTCGATGGCACGATTTATGTCCGCAACATCCGTGGACGCATCTTGTTTACGGGCCTGTCCAAAGAATATCGTTTTGGCCGCGAGATTCGCATCCATCCTTACGACTCTAATGGTGTGTTGGACGTTTCCATCCAAAATGATCAGGGCGTTGTTGTAAGTCAGCGATTGCGCGGTGGGGCGAACCAAGAGGTCGGAATCTTTTACAATCGCTCTTTTGGCGGGTTCAAACAGCGTTTTTATGGACGATATAACCTTTAGACGCAAAGATAATTGGTCTCTGTTCGCAAAGCGTTAAAGAACAGCGTCGTATGAGCAGTTCATCCGGTTGACGCCACCTTGCCCCGGCGCTAAACCCGGCCCAGATTGAACCGCTCTTGCGCCTGCGCTGGAGCCTGCGCCTGAAAAACTCAGGTAAGGCAAAAGGAACGTCTCTTGGACGAACTGCTTCGCGAATATCTTCCGATCCTCGTATTTCTCGGGCTGGCCATTGCGCTGGGCTTGATTTTGATCACCGCGGCAGCCGTTGTGGCTGTGCGAAATCCTGATCCAGAGAAAATCTCCGCATATGAGTGTGGATTTAACGCCTTTGACGATGCGCGCATGAAATTCGATGTGCGGTTCTACCTCGTCTCAATCCTCTTTATTATCTTCGATCTGGAAGTCGCCTTCCTGTTCCCTTGGGCGGTTGCCTTTAAGGATGTCGGGCTACTTGGTTTCTGGTCAATGGTTGTTTTCTTGGGCGTGCTGACAGTTGGCTTTGCCTATGAGTGGAAAAAGGGAGCGCTCGAATGGGAGTGAGTACCGCCGCAAACACCGCAGGTGCCGATAAGGAACATGCTACGCAACTTCTCTCTGATGAGCTTGCGGATAAGGGCTTTTTGCTAACGTCTACCGACGACATCGTGAACTGGGCCCGTACCGGCTCACTGCACTGGATGACCTTTGGTCTGGCCTGTTGTGCGGTTGAAATGATGCACACATCTATGCCGCGCTACGATCTTGAGCGGTTCGGAACGGCGCCTCGCGCTTCCCCGCGCCAGTCCGATCTGATGATTGTCGCTGGAACGCTAACCAATAAAATGGCCCCTGCGCTGCGCAAGGTCTACGACCAGATGCCAGAGCCACGTTACGTCATCTCAATGGGCTCCTGCGCCAATGGTGGCGGCTACTACCACTATTCCTACTCCGTTGTGCGCGGATGCGATCGCATTGTGCCCGTGGATATCTATATCCCCGGTTGCCCTCCCACGGCGGAGGCATTGCTCTATGGCATCCTCCAGCTTCAGCGCAAAATACGCCGCACCGGCACTATTACAAGGTAAGGGCTTTTCATGAGCGCCATGCTTGAGGAAATTGTCGGCATGATCGAGGCCAAGCGCCCCGATGAGCTGGCCTCGCACGACATCTCCCACGGTGAGCTGACGGTGACCATTTCACCTGCCGCGATCCCTGCTTTCATCGGCTATCTGAAAACCGATGGCGCGATGGGCTTCACAACCTTGGTCGATATAACGGCAGTCGACTACCCCGAGCGCGAAAAGCGGTTCGAGCTGGTGTATCACTTCCTTTCTATGCGCCAAAACGCCCGCATCCGCGTCAAAGCCCATATCCGCGAAGGCGAGATCGCCCCGTCCATCGTCAACCACCACCCGGCTGCCAACTGGCAGGAGCGGGAAGTGTTTGACATGTACGGCATCATGTTCTCCGGCCACCCGGACCTGCGCCGCATCCTCACCGATTACGGCTTTCGCGGCTACCCACTTCGCAAAGACTTCCCAACCACGGGCTACACCGAAGTGCGCTACGACGAAGAAGCCAAGCGCGTGGTTTATGAGCCAGTGACGCTGACCCAAGAATACCGCCAGTTCGACTTCATGTCCCCTTGGGAAGGTGCTGAATACATCTTGCCCGGCGACGAGAAAAAGGAAGCCGCGTCATGATGGACGGCAACGTATTCAACGACGCCCAAACCGGCGAACAGCGCATCCGCAATTTCAACATCAATTTCGGCCCCCAGCACCCCGCGGCCCACGGCGTTTTGCGCATGGTGCTGGAGCTGGACGGCGAGATCGTAGAGCGGGTTGATCCCCATATCGGCCTCCTCCATCGCGGCACTGAAAAGCTGATGGAAAGCCGCACCTATCTACAAAACCTACCCTATTTCGACCGGCTCGACTATGTGGCCCCGATGAATCAGGAACACGCTTGGTGTCTGGCCATCGAGACCCTTACTGGCGTCGAGGTCCCGCGCCGCGCCAGCCTGATCCGCGTGCTCTTTTGCGAGATTGGCCGCGTGCTCAACCACCTGCTCAATGTCACCACTCAAGCTCTTGATGTGGGTGCGCTAACGCCCCCGCTCTGGGGCTTTGAAGAGCGCGAAAAGCTCATGGTGTTTTACGAGCGGGCTTGTGGCGCGCGCTTGCACGCGGCTTATTTCCGCCCCGGCGGTGTCCACCAGGATCTGCCACAAAAGCTGGTCGATGACATCAGCACATGGGCCGACGAGTTCCCCGAAAAGCTGGACGACATTGAAGGCCTGCTCACCGAAAACCGCATCTTCAAACAACGCAATGTCAACATTGCTGTGGTCAGCGAAGACGACATATTCGATTGGGGCTTTTCCGGCGTGATGGTCCGCGGCTCCGGCCTGCCATGGGATTTGCGCCGTGCGCAGCCATATGAATGCTACGATGAGTTTGATTTCCAGATCCCCATCGGAAAAAACGGTGACTGCTACGATCGTTACCTCTGCCGGATGCTAGAGATGCGCGAGAGCGTAAAAATCATCCACCAATGCGTCGCTAAGCTCAACGAGTGCAAAGGCGAGCCAGTGATTGCCAAAGGCAAAATCACGCCGCCGCGCCGCGACGAGATGAAAACCTCTATGGAAGCGCTGATCCACCACTTCAAACTCTACACTGAGGGCTTTCATGTTCCCGAAGGTGAGGTTTACGCGGCCGTTGAAGCACCCAAGGGCGAGTTTGGCGTCTATCTCGTGAGCGATGGCTCTAACAAACCCTACAAAGCCAAGCTGCGTGCGCCCGGCTATCCGCATCTACAAGCTATGGATTACTTGTGCAAAGGCCATCAATTGGCCGATGTAAGTGCGATCCTCGGCTCGCTCGATATCGTTTTTGGAGAGATTGATCGCTGAGCGCACCCGCGCCCGATCCATATGAGTTAAGGACCTGACAAGATGCTGCGCCGTCTCCATCACACACAGCCCGATAGTTTTGCCTTCACCCCAGCCAATGCGGCATGGGCTCAAGAGCAAATGAAGAAATTCCCGCAAGGGCGCCAAGCCTCCGCCGTGATCCCGCTTTTGTGGCGCGCGCAGGAGCAGGAGGGCTGGGTCTCCAAACCGGCCATCGAATCCATCGCCGAGATGCTCGGCCTTGCGGATATTCGCGTGCTGGAAGTCGCGACCTTCTACTTCATGTTCCAGCTTCAGCCTGTTGGCTCTTTGGCGCATGTTCAGGTCTGCGGCACCACATCCTGCATGATTTGCGGCGCTGAAGACTTGATTTCTGTGTGCCGCGAGAAAATCGCTGCAAACCCACATGATCTCTCTGACGACGGTCGTTTCTCTTGGGAAGAGGTCGAATGTCTGGGGGCTTGTGCAAACGCGCCAATGGTCCAGATCGGCAAAGACTTCTACGAAGATCTGACGACAGAGAAATTCAGCGAAATTCTCGATGCGTTCGCGCGCGGTGAAGTGCCTACACCCGGTCCGCAAAATGGCCGCTTCTCTGCTGAGCCATTGTCAGGCCTATCTTCGCTAAGCGATTTTCGCACCCCAGCCGTGAAGGCCAATGGATCTGTTGCGCTTGCAGTTGACCTTGGCGATACGATCAAACGTATCCAAGGCGATGAAGTCGCCCTGCGCGAAGCGCCAGTACCGGCCACTCAAACGCCAACGAAACGCAAACCTGCAGCGGCAAAGGCCGCAGCGGCACCCAAAAAACCGGCACCAAAACCTGCCGCTAAACCTGCGGCCAAAGCTGGGACGCCTGCGCCCAAGGCGAAAGCGACCAGCGGCGCAGGCAAAAAGCCAAAGACACTGAAAAATGCGCGGGCCTCTGGTGCAGATGATCTTAAATTGATCAAGGGCATTGGTCCAAAGCTGGAAATCCTGTGTAACACGCTCGGTTTTTACCATTTTGATCAGATTTCAGCGTGGAGTGCGGATGAAATCTCTTGGGTCGATCAAAATCTTGAAGGGTTTAAAGGCCGGGTTAGCCGGGACGAGTGGGTCAGTCAGGCCAAAATTCTCGCCAAAGGCGGTGAGACTGAGTTCAGTGCCAAAAAGAAGTAATTCCACGCCTTACCTCTGACACAAACGCAACCTATTTCCCACAATGGTATGCGGTACAGTGCAGTTGATGATTGTTGCCGCAGCTTGTGCAATACTTGCCAAGAGCAATAGGTGAGGAGCGTCAATGATCGGTCGGACAGCCACATCCAGATGCCGGATATGCCGAACAATAGGCATAATGCCTGTCTTTTTGCTTGGCTGTGTCGTTGCGTGGATGGCTGCTGGTGCGACTGGATGGATTTGGGGCATCTTGGCCTTTGTGATCACACTCATTTGCGGCGCATTGTCTTTACGTGCCGGATGCCAGATTGCCTTCCCAGATTTGCCGACGATTGACTCACCCGAATACGCGGATCCGGAACTCTTTGCCCCATCCTCAAGTGCAATCACCGTTGATGAGATTTCACCGGGCCTTCTGGATGACGGGTTAGAAGACGACCCCAATGTTATGACGCAACACTCTGATGACGCGTCACAAGAAGACGAAGCCAGCGCCACAAACATGTTCGATAGCCAAGATTTGAACATGATGGAAGAAGAAGCAAACTTGTTCCAGAGGAGCCTGGACGCAGTGGATGGCCAGGACGTTTCGCCCACAGCTGAGATCAGCGAGGTCAGCGAAGTCACCGACGAAGACGCGTTTTCCCGCGAAGTGGAGCGCATGATGCACACTCAGGAGCAAGAAGCCGCTCAAACCGAGGTGGTCCCCGACGAAGCGCCCCCAACAGCCAACGTCGAACCCGAAGCAGACGCAATGTTCGCGCCACAACCAAGCTCGGAACGTCCCAGTTTGATGAGTGACGATCCCGGGCGGCGGCTTGCACAAAGTTTGGTTATGGTCGGCGCATCGCCAGCACATGAACGTGCCGCTACCTCGGCACAATCGGTGTCTTTGCGGCCTGCAACGCTCAATTCTGCGCGATCAACAGGACCCGATGACTTTAAACTCATTCGGGGCATTGGCACCGCCTTAGAGGACATGTTGCACAGGCTTGGCTATTTCCACTTTGATCAAATAGCGGCCTGGACGCCGGAAGAGGTGCGTTGGGTCGACGAAAATCTCGATGGCTTCAAAGGCCGGGTTTCGCGCGACCACTGGGTGTCGCAGGCGATTGTCCTTGCTCAAAGTCATCGCAGTGGCGATGGTATTGCGTCCATTACGCCCAATTTGCGTCCGTCCGCTGCACCGGATAGCAACACATAACAGGGTTTCTTAAGCCCTTGCACAAATCGGTTTCAGACTCCCTGTAGATGCAGTATAACTGGCCCCAAAGCCGATAATAAATGCAAGTAAGCTTCAGGGAGCTTGGGACATGACGACTTCTTCTGATATGAATTTCTGCCGATTGACATGCTGGGGGCTTGGCCTTTTGGCTGGTCTTCTTATTGCCGCGGTTCTGGCACTTCTAATAAATATCTCTTCGCTGATTTCACTGTTGATTGGCATCGTTTGTTTCCTAGTGATTGGCTATTTGCTGGCACGCTTCGTGTGTGTTGGTGGTGCTGACGCTTCCGTAGGAACGCTCGGTGCGGCCGGAGCAGTTGGCGCTGCGGGTGCAGCGGGCGTTGCAGCGGCTGCCGGCTCATCGGCGTCTGCAGCTCAGGCAACTGCATCTGGTGCGGCTGATGCTGTTTCTGAAACCGCAAGTTCTACAAGTGGCGCTGCGAGTGGCGCCGCAAGCGCTGCGGCCGGTGCAGCCGCTGAGGCAACACTTTCTCCTTCCGCAAAATTGGCCGGTCAGGAAGAACTCGCAAGCCGCAAAGGCTCATGGAAATATGAAGGCGGCGATGCCGGTGCTGATGATGGTTCCGACGCAGGTGCTGCCAAAGCGAAAGCCGACGCGGATGCTGCTGCAGCTGCTGCGAAGGCCAAAGCAGATGCTGATGCGTCAGCCGCTGCTGCCAAAGCGAAGGCCGACGCGGACGCCTCTGCTGCCGCTGCAAAAGCGAAGGCTGATGCGGACGCTTCTGCTGCCGCCGCGAAAGCGAAAGCTGATGCGGACGCTGCTTCTGCTGCTGCAAAAGCCAAAGCCGACGCCGCTGCTGCGGCCAAAGCAAAGGCTGATGCCGACGCCGCTGCGCAAAAAGCAAAAGCTGACGCTGCTGCGAAGAAGGCCTCATCTGCTGGGGCCGCTGCACCTGGTGCTGGCACAAAACCAGCCGCACTGACCAGCGCGCGGGGTGGCAAGGCCGACGACCTCAAGCGGATCAACGGCGTTGGGCCAAAACTTGAAGGAACGCTAAACGGAATGGGTGTCTACCATTTCGACCAAATTGCAGGTTGGTCCGACAAAGAGCTTGAATGGGTTGATGGCAACCTCGAAGGCTTTTATGGCCGGGCATCTCGCGATGAGTGGATCCCACAAGCCAAAGTACTGGCCGGGCAGGGCAGTGACACTGGCAATCGCGACTATGACGGCGACGGCATCATTGAGGGCACAAATGAGGGCACGAAGCCGGCAACGCTCACAGCTGCGCGCGGTGGCAAGGCCGATAATCTCAAAGAGATCAAAGGCATTGGCCCAAAGATGGAGAAACTTTGCAACAAGCTCGGCTTCTACCACTTTGACCAAATCGCTGCATGGACAAGTGACGAAGTCGCATGGGTTGACGCCAACCTCGAAGGCTTCCGTGGCCGCGTCACCCGTGACACTTGGGTCGCTCAGGCCAAAGTTCTTGCGGCTGGCGGCGAAACCGAATTCTCAAAGCGAGTTGAGGATGGCGGCGTCTATTAAACCTATCTTCAGGGCTCATGGTCAAAGATGAGCCCTGAACCTCCTGATCCCTTAGTGAGGCAGACGCGACAGGCTTCCATTGTCATCTTTGTGGCGATGCTTGGCTGGATGTTGGTCTCATGGTTGGGGGGATATTTGGGTCTGCCGGTGCGTTTTGCATTTTTAGCCGACCTTGCTGCTCTGGGAGCCCTTGCTTGGGCTCTCATTGTGCTTTACCGGGTATGGCGAAAACGCCGAGACGCATAACAGGACGCAATTCATGCTTGCAGACCAGGATCGTATCTTCACCAACCTCTATGGAATGCACGACCGCACCCTCAAAGGTGCCAAGTCGCGCGGTCATTGGGATGGCACTGGCAACCTCATCAAAGAAGGCCGCGATACGATCATCGAGAAGGTGAAGGCGTCTGGTCTTCGTGGTCGTGGCGGCGCTGGCTTTCCCACCGGTCTCAAATGGTCCTTCATGCCCAAAGAGAGTGACGGTCGCCCCCATTACCTCGTTGTAAATGCAGACGAATCAGAGCCCGGCACCTGCAAAGACCGCGAAATCATGCGTCATGACCCGCACACGCTGGTTGAGGGCTGCCTGATCGCAGGCTTCGCCATGGGTGCGAATGCTGGCTACATCTATATCCGCGGTGAGTTCATCCGCGAGCGTGAGGCGCTTCAAGCCGCAATCGACGAGGCTTATGATGCAGGCCTGCTTGGCCCCAATGCTGCTAAATCCGGCTGGGATTTCGACCTTTACCTCTCCCACGGAGCAGGCGCCTATATCTGCGGCGAAGAAACCGCGCTGATCGAAAGCCTTGAGGGCAAAAAGGGCATGCCGCGCCTCAAGCCGCCATTTCCAGCGAATACCGGTCTCTATGGCTGCCCCTCGACTGTGAACAACGTCGAATCAATTGCTGTTGTGCCAACGATTCTACGTCGCGGCGCTGATTGGTTCTCCAGCTTTGGCCGCCCAAACAACGCAGGCACCAAACTTTTTGCCTTTTCCGGCCATGTGAACAACCCATGTGTTGTGGAAGACGCCATGTCCACACCCCTGCGCGAACTGATCGATCGCCATTGCGGCGGCGTGCGGGGCGGCTGGGACAATCTCAAAGCAGTGATTCCCGGCGGTGCCTCTGTGCCGCTTCTCCCCAAAGACATGTGTGACGAAGCCATTATGGATTTCGATTGGCTGCGCGAACAGCGCTCAGGGCTCGGCACGGCCGCTGTGATTGTGATGGACCAAAGCACCGACGTGATCAAAGCGATCTGGCGCCTCTCTGCTTTTTATAAACATGAAAGCTGTGGCCAATGTACGCCGTGTCGCGAAGGCACCGGTTGGATGATGCGCGTCATGGATCGTCTTGTGACTGGCGAGGCTGAGCCCGAAGAAATCGACATGCTGCTCGATGTGACCAAACAAGTTGAAGGTCACACAATCTGCGCACTTGGCGATGCTGCGGCATGGCCGATCCAAGGTTTGATTCGCCATTTCCGTGACGAAATCGAAGATCGCATCAAGCACAAGCGGTCTGGTCGCATGAGTGCCGTCGCTGCCGAGTAAAATCGTCGGCTTGAGGCGGGAGGCATATCATTCAAGTTTTCCTAAAACCTGCGATGTTAAGCCTGAGCCTTTTTGCGACGTCATGCTCAACCACGCCGGAAACTCAGCGCCAAAAATGGTATGACATAACGCCAGATGTTACCGCATCCCTGAAATATGGCGTTGATGGCAATCAATATGCGCTTGGCGGCGTAACAGACTACCAATCACCAGCGGGCTCGACCGCAGCCGCGCTGGTTTATGTCGCTCGCGAAACACCAAGCTCTGAACCGATTCCCTCCGGCACTGCAGGCAATGTCGCCGCCAAATTTGCAAATGTTTCGCTTTGCCCCAGCGGTGGTGCGAATCTCGTCGCCGCTGAACCGCCTGTATACAGAAAAGACATCAATGCTTGGTCCATAGCCTTGGCCTGCAATTCATGAAGTCACTACGTAAAATGTTGGCCGGGTTCATTAGCCTTTTGCTCGCGATAACCGTGCTTGTTGCCGGCGGATTGCCCGGTTTTTGGGCATTTGAGCATATCCGTGAGGGCCAAGCACCGGTTTGGGGCTACGTGCCCCTAGCAATTCTCGCCTTGTTCACCATCTTGGTCTTCGCTGATCTCATTAGAAAAGCGCTCGCAGGCGTGGGGCCACTCACAAATATTCGCTAAACTGCCTTTGGCATAACGCTATCTTCATTCTTGCACACGAAGTTGGCGCAAAGTGGGATTTTGCACTGGAAGATGCCGCTCAAAGGGGGTATTGGCCTCCACAAAAGCGGACGCAGCATAGCCTGCAAACAAATGACGGAACACCGCCCATGACCGAGCTGCGCAAGATCATCATCGATAGCACCGAAATCGAGGTTGATCCGGCCCTCACGCTCATTCAAGCCTGCGAAGAGGCAGGCGTTGAAATCCCACGCTTCTGCTATCACGAGCGCCTGTCGATTGCTGGCAATTGCCGCATGTGTCTGGTCGAAGTGGTTGGCGGGCCGCCCAAACCTGCGGCCTCTTGTGCGATGCAGGTGAAGGATCTGCGCCCGGGCCCAGAGGGACAGCCGCCAGAGATCAAAACCAAAAGCCCGATGGTCAAAAAAGCGCGTGAAGGTGTGATGGAGTTTCTCCTGATCAACCATCCGCTTGACTGCCCGATCTGCGATCAGGGCGGCGAATGCGACCTTCAAGATCAGGCCATGGCATATGGTGTTGATTTCTCCCGTTTCCGCGAAGCAAAACGCGCCTCAACCGATCTGGACCTTGGCCCATTGGTCGAAACCCATATGACGCGCTGCATTTCCTGTACGCGCTGCGTGCGCTTCACGTCTGAAGTCGCGGGTATCATGCAAATGGGCCAAACAGGTCGCGGCGAAGACAGCGAGATCACGTCTTACCTGAACCAAACGCTCTCTTCCGAGCTTCAGGGCAACATTATTGATCTTTGCCCGGTCGGCGCGCTCACTTCAAAGCCTTACGCCTTTACCGCGCGACCATGGGAGCTGAAAAAGACCGAAAGTATTGATGTGATGGACGCGCTTGGCTCCAACATTCGCATTGATACCAAGGGTCGCGAAGTCATGCGAATTCTGCCGCGCAACCATGATGGCGTGAACGAAGAATGGATCGCAGACCGCACCCGATTCGTTTGGGACGGCCTGCGCCGCCAGCGCTTGGATCAGCCCTACATCCGCAAGAATGGCAAACTGGCTCCTGCCTCTTGGACGGAGGCGTTTGACGCAATTGCGACGGCGACAAAAGGCAAGAAGATCAACGCGATAGCGGGTGATCTTGTGTCTGTCGAATCAATGTTCGCGCTCAAGCAGTTGATCGCGCAGCACGGCGGAAATGTCGAATGCCGAACAGATGGCGCAGCCCTCCCAATCGGCAATCGCTCAGCTTACGCAGGCACTGCGCGCATTGAGGATATTGATACCTCAGAAATGATCCTGCTGGTGGGAACCAATCCGCGCGTTGAGGCACCGGTTCTGAACGCACGCATCCGCAAAGCATGGATCGCTGGGGCAGAAGTTGGCATGGTCGGCGAAGCGGTCGATCTCACCTATACTTATGCCCATGCCGGCGATGGACCAGACGCACTCAAAGCCATGGCTGAAAAGGGTGTGAGCAAGGCGACCAAAGACAAGAACAGCGTAATCATCATCGGGCAGGGTGCTCTTTGCCGCCCAGATGGCGAGGCGGTTCTAGCACAAGCCATGCAGATGGCAGACGTATCGAATTCCAAACTGCTCGTTTTGCACACTGCTGCGGCACGTGTTGGCGGTATGGACATTGGATTTACCACGAGCGGTGGTTTGGATGCAGCACTTGATGGGAGCGAGGTTGTTTTCAATCTCGGTGCCGACGAAGTCGACATCGCGCCGGGCGCATTTGTGATCTACCAAGGCAGCCACGGCGATCGCGGTGCGCATCGTGCTGATGTCATCTTGCCGGGTGCGGCCTACACAGAGGAAAGTGGCATCTTCGTCAATACCGAAGGTCGCCCTCAAATGGCCACGCGCGCAGGTTTTGCGCCGGGGCAAGCGCGTGAAAACTGGTCAATCCTGCGCGCACTTTCTGCCGAACTTGGCGAGCCGCTCCCGTTTGATAGTCTTGCGGCTCTGCGCACAGCGCTTTTTGCCGAACTTCCACATCTCGCTGAGATTGACGTGGTGCCTGACAACGAATGGGCGCCGATTAAGCCAAAAGCCGTGCGCAAAACCGCATTCAAAGCCGCAATATCAGACCATTACCTCAACAATCCGATCACACGGGCCTCGCAAGTCATGGCTGAGCTGAGCCAAATGGCAAACGCGCGTAAACTGGCGGCTGAGTAAATCACGATGTTGTCGAGCCTCCCTCTCCCCCTGATCAACACGCTGATCGTAGCGGCCATCTTGCCGTTGCTGATGCTGTCGGCATGCGGGCGGGCTCAGCAACCGGAAACGACCGAATATCTCAATGCCGCAACCACTCTGGTTGATAATGAAATCGTTCAAGTGGATGTGGTGGCGCAAGGCGGCGATCTGATCAAAGCGCTCCCGGTTTATGCCGATTGCGTGGCTGCGCAATACACGCTCATTCGGGGCCTGGCCTATCTACGCCGCGTGTCAGGGTCGCAACGTGGCGGCCTGCAAACGCGAACAGAAACCACAATCTACAAACTTTCGGACATCAAGCCACAGGGCGCCCGCGTTATCGACGCGCAAGAAACCCTCGCAACTTGTCAGTCCCTAGACATACCGACCTTCTAAGGGCAGGCACGCATGGAATTCTTCGATACAAATTTCGGCATTTTCCTGATCATCTTGGGTCAGTGCCTGTTGGTGACAGTGTTGGTGCTGATCAGCTTGGCCTTCCTGATGTATGCCGACCGGAAAATCTGGGCAGCCGTCATGATGCGCAAAGGCCCCAATGTGGTCGGCGCGTTTGGATTGCTTCAAAGTTTCGCTGATTTCCTAAAGTACATCGTCAAAGAAATCGTGGTTCCTGCGGGGGCGGACAAATTCGTCTTCTTCCTTGCGCCCATGATCACTTTCGTGCTCGCCGTCATCGGTTGGGCGGTAATTCCGTTTAATGATGGTTGGGTTGTTGCCAACCTAAACGTCGGAATTCTCTACATTTTTGCCATCTCTTCGCTGGAAGTTTACGGCGTCATCATGGGGGGCTGGGCCTCGAACTCCAAATACCCCTTCCTCGGCTCCTTGCGCTCTGCGGCGCAGATGATTTCCTATGAAGTCTCGATCGGTTTCATCATCGTAGGCGTTTTGATCTCCACCGGCTCGCTCAACCTCACGGCGATTGTGAATGCCCAAGACGGCAGCTACGGCCTCTTCTCATGGTATTGGCTCCCCCATCTCCCAATGGTCGTGCTGTTCTTCGTCTCGGCCCTTGCCGAAACCAACCGCCCGCCCTTCGATCTGCCGGAGGCCGAATCTGAGCTGGTTGCCGGGTATCAGGTCGAATACTCCTCAACACCATTCCTTCTCTTCATGGCGGGCGAGTATATAG
>CAZQMR010000061.1:7103-16265 GCA_964594465.1 uncultured Rhodobacterales bacterium | reverse complement strand
GTAATCCAGCTCGCCCCCAATAGGCACCCCCTGTGCCAGTGAGGTCACGGCGGCACCCGAGGCTTCCAGCTGATCGGCGAGGTAGTGTGCGGTGGTTTGGCCGTCGATGGTGGCGTTGAGCGCGAGGATGACTTCGCTGACTTCGCCCTCCTCGACCCGGCGCACAAGGCGTGGGATGCGCAGCTCTTCGGGCCCCACCGCGTCCAATGCTGACAGCACCCCGCCCAGCACGTGGTAGCGGCCGCGAAAGCTGGCGGTGCGCTCCATGGCCCAGAGGTCAGCGACGTCTTCGACCACGCAGATCACCGCCTCATCCCGCTTGGGGTCGGTGCAGATATCGCAAACCTCAGCCGTCGAGATATTGCCGCAGGTCAGGCATTCTCGCGCCGTCGCCGCGACTTCCGTCAAAGCGCGGGACAGCGGATCAAGCAAAGCACCGCGCTTCTTGACCATCTGCAAAACCGCACGGCGCGCTGAGCGTGGCCCAAGCCCCGGCAGGCGGGCCATCAGATTGATCAGATCCTCAAGCGCTTGATTGTTGCTCTCGCTCACGGGCTAGAACGGGAATTTCATGCCCGGCGGCAGACCCATGCCCTCAGTCAGCGAGCCCATAGCTTCCGCCGATTTGGCCTGCGCCTTTTCCTGTGCGTCGCGGATGGCAGCGAGGATCAAATCCTCGACCACTTCCTTTTCGGAGGCATGCAGGATGGAGGCATCAATATCCAGCCCCTTCAGCTCACCCTTTGCCGTGGCGGTCGCACGCACAAGGCCCGCACCGCTTTCGCCTTCGACCATAATTTGCTCAAGCGCGTCCTGTGCCTCGGTCATCTTTGACTGCATTTCCTGGGCCTGCTTCATGATCTTCGCCATGTCGCCGAGGCCACCTAAACCTTTCAGCATTGCTCAATACTCCTCTTCAAATGGGTCCAGCGGATCCCAGTCATCATCTACATCATCCGGATCGATGGGCACGATCTCAGCATTATCATCACTCTGGGCTTCGCGGGTGCGCACATCCACGATTTTCGCGCCGGGGAAGGCCTCAAGCGCGGCTGTCACCAGCGGGTGGACCGCAACCTCCGCCTCCAGATTGCTGCGCTCCGTTTCGCGGATTTCGGCAATGGTTGCAGCACCGCCTTCGGACACAACCGCAACGCCCCAACGCGCCCCGGTCCAGCTTTGCAGCTTTCCAGCAAGCCGCGCGGCAAGGTCCGGCGGGGCATCCGCGTCCGGTTCAAACTCAATGCGCCCCGGCGCGTATTTCACCAAGCGCAGATGGCTCTCAACTTCGATCAGCAGCTTTACATCGCGGCGCGCGCGGATCAGGGCAACCACGTCCTGAAACTGAGCATAGCGCTCTAGCGCGTTTGGTTGGGCGGCAATCGCAACAGCAGCGCTCTGGCCAACCGCTTGCACAGCGCCACCGCCACCACCATTGGGCGCGCTGGGCTGCGGGGCGGCTGGGGGCGGAGTCGCATCCTTGAGCTTGCGCACCAAATCCTCCGGCCCGGGCAGCTCAGCCACATGGGTGAGGCGAATGATCGCCATTTCGGCCGCCATCATCGCATTTGGTGCAACCGACACCTCCTCAAGCGCCTTGAGCAACATCTGCCACATCCGCGAGAGCGCACGCATCGGCAAACCCTCGGCCATGGATTGGCCACGCGCCCGCTCATCAGGGGAAACGGTTGGGTCATTCAACGCCTCTGGCGAAATTTTGACCACCGAAATCCAGTGCGTCACTTCCGCGAGATCGCGCAGCACTGCCAAGGGATCGGCCCCATCCGCATATTGCCCGGACAGCTCCTCAAGCGCCTCAGCCGCGGCCCCCTTCATGATCATTTCAAACAGATCCAGCACCCGGCCTCGATCCGCAAGGCCCAACATGGCGCGCACTTGATCCACCGTGGTCTCACCCACGCCATGGGCAATCGCTTGATCCAAAAGGCTTTGCGCATCCCGCATGGATCCCTCAGCCGCCCGCGTGATCAGCGCGAGCGCATCCTGCTCGATTTGGGCGTCTTCCAGCGTGGCGATCCGCGCGAGATCCGTGATCATCTCATCGGCCTCAATGCGCTTGAGATCAAAACGCTGGCAGCGCGACAGGATCGTCACCGGGACTTGCCGGATTTCTGTCGTCGCAAAGATGAACTTCACATGCTCGGGCGGTTCCTCAAGGGTCTTCAACAGCGCATTAAAGGAATGCTTGGATAGCATGTGAACTTCGTCAAAGATGTAAATTTTGTAGCGGACTTCGGTAGGGCGATAGGCCACCCCTGCCAAAATCTCGCGCATATTCTCAACTTGGGTATGCGTAGCACTGTCAATTTCCTGCACATCCACATGTCGCCCTTCGGCAATCGCAACACATGGCCCACACACCCCACAAGGCTCTGTCGTCACACCGCCGGACCCATCCGCGCCAATGCAATTCAAACCCTTCGCAATGATCCGCGCTGTCGTCGTCTTGCCAACCCCGCGCACACCAGTCATCACAAAGGCATGGGCAATCCGATCAGAGGCAAACGCATTGCGCAAAGTGCGCACCATCGCGTCCTGACCAATCAGATCCGCAAAGCTCTGCGGGCGGTATTTGCGTGCCAAAACCTGATAGGCTTGACCGGTTTGCTCGCCGCTTGATGTCTCGTCGCTCATGTTCCGCCCAGTGGTCCCAAATAACACCGCTCAAACTAGCCCCCACATCCCCGAAAGGCGAGTCCCCTAAAACCCTATTCGCATCACTTTCTAAAAATATCCCCGCCGGAGGCTCCAAACACTGAAATCACCCCAGAGACTTGATCAAAACGGGCGACCGCCCCAAACTCCCCGAATGAGCTACGAAATCCACACCCTGACCTTTCCAAATCGCGGCGCATTGGGCATCGGCCCTTTGCCAACTCAAAATGACATCCCCAGCTTGCAAGCTTGGGGCGCAAGCGCTGTTGTCACGATGACCACACAGGACGAACTTGGCGATCTTGATCTGGCCGCAGCCTTTGGACCTGCGTGGTTTCACATGCCAATCCCGGATTTTGGTGCGCCAGATGCAATCCGGCAGGCGCAATGGCAAAGCTTGTCGCCAAAGCTGCACGCGATTTTGGATGCGAGTGGCAAAGTTTTTGCCCATTGCTATGGCGGCAAAGGGCGCTCTGGCATGGTTCTGTTGCGCTTGATGGTCGAGCGAGGGTTGGACCCGGATCAAGCCTTGCAGGATTTACGCCGAGTTCGCCCCGGCGCTGTGGAAACCCAAGCGCAGTGGCTTTGGGCGATCAGTCCGGGCTGAGTGCGGACAGGTCGTGCCATTCGATGCGGTGAACCTGTTGCTCAAGGCCAAGAAATTCATGGCGAAACTCTTTGACCGTTTCTCCGCCAAGGGCTGCATAAAACGCGCGCGCTCTTTGATTTGCCGCAAGCACGGTCAAGGCGACAGTGTTCTGCCCCAATAGCCGCAAGGTGCTCGCCGTTTCCACGATCAAGGCGCGTCCGATTCCGCTGCGATAAAGCCCGGGTCGAACGTGGAAATTGTCAATAAAGGGCATGTCCTGTGCCAGCACGGTCACAAACCCATCCAAACCTTGCGCACCTTGGGCGACCAAAACAAACTCTTGGTCCTCAAGCGCAATGTCACGCCAACGGGTTTCAATCGTTTGAGCAAGCGCATCCCCCAAAGCCTCAGCTGGTACAAAGGGCGCATAAGCTGCGCGCCAACTGGCCAATTGTAGGGCTGCAAGGGCAGGGCGGTCGTGATCTGTGAAGGGGCGAATTTGCATCCCGGTATCTTCTTGCCAGTGAACGCGAGGAAAGTGAGAGGCTGGACATCGACCCAAACGGGACTCGTTACGGCTGCTTCCTTCCGGATCTGACCGGGTTGGCGAGGCGTTCGCCCGCGCCAACCTCTCAATCGGTGATATAGTCCGACGCCATTGCCCTTGCAAGGGGGATTGCAAATCGCCACATTGCGCCGAAAGAAAAAATTTAAAGGATCGGGCCGTATGAAAAATGCAGAAGCCGTCACATTCGGCGGCAACACGCTTGATCGGGCTGCGCATCTTCGCGCCGATTTGGCCCCACTTCTTGCAAATCCGGCTGCGCGCGCGGTGGTAATGTGGCAGGGCAAGCCGCTGATTGATTTGGAAGATGGCCCGCGCATTGCATGGGTTGAATTGTCGTCGCCAATTCTCAAGGAGGCCACCGAGGCACCGATTTTTTTGGGTCTCGACGGGGATGCGCCACGCTTTGGCGTTGATGTGTCCGCTTGGGAAGACCCCAAAGCGGATCGCGACGAGATGGCCAAATTTCTCGATACCAGCGAGAACCAGCACCCGGATGCGCCGGATCGCTGGAAGTTTATTGAACTGCGCACGCTCATGGCTGAGCTTGGCCATGAGGACGGCTCGATCATTGCCACGGCGCGTGCTATTCAAAGCTGGCACGACACCCACCCCCATTGCGCCAAATGTGGGGCCAAGTCTGTGGTCGCGATGGGCGGCTGGCAGCGCGATTGTCCGGCCTGTGGCGCCTCGCATTTCCCGCGCACCGATCCGGTGATCATCGCGCTCGTGACCCACGGCAACTCGGTGCTGCTGGGGCGTTCCCCGCAATGGCCCGAGCATTTCTTTTCGCTGCTCGCAGGCTTCATGGAGCCTGGCGAAACCGTCGAGGCGGCGACCCGGCGCGAGGTTTTTGAGGAGGCGGGCGTGCGCCTTGGCGATGTTCACTACCTGTCGTCTCAGCCCTGGCCATTTCCCGGCTCACTGATGATGGGCATGCAGGCTGAAGCGCTGAGCACCGAGATCACCATTGATGAAAACGAAATCGCAGAGGCCAAATGGGTCACCCGCGAAGAGGTCATGGCGGCCCAAGCAGGTGAAAACCCGGAATTATTGCCTGCGCGAAAGGGTGCGATTGCGCGTTTCTTGATAGACCGCTGGTTGGCAGACGAACTGGACTAAAACGCACGATGAAATTTGTGAACCATACGGATATTCAGCGCCCTGCTGAAACGGTTTTTGAGCATATCACCCGGTTCGAGGAGCTCGAACAAAGGGCGCGAAATGCAGGCGCGAGTGTTGAGCGGATTGCTGGCAACGGCGACGCCGTGGCGGGGGCAGAGTGGCATGTAAGCGGACGCATTGCGGGTGCAGAGCGCGAGACTGAGGTGCGGCTTGTAGCGGTAGATGCGCCGTCATTGCTGGAGTTCCGCAATAAGGCGTCAGGCTTTGAAATCGAGTTCGAAGTTCAGGTGATGCCGTTCGCCCCAAACCGCGCCCGGCTGCGCACTGTCATTGACATTCGGGCCCGTTCGCTGGCCGCACGTGTGATGCTGCAATCAGCGCGCCTGATCCGCCCCCGCATTACAAAACGGATTGATCAAGCGCTTAAAAACGTGGCCAAGCGGATTGAGGCGTCGCCATAGCGGGTTAGAAATTCTCGCCGTAGGGGCGCAGATCAAGCTCCTGCGTCCAGCCATCGCGCGGCTGTTGGTGCAGGTTCCAATAGGCCTCGGCCACGCTTTCGGGGCGCATCAAACTGTCAGGTGGCATCTCATCTGGGTCCATCCCGCGCTTCTTCCAAAGATCCCGCACGAAGGCTGTATCGACCCCGCTGTCAATCACCAGATGGGCCACGTGAATGCCTTGGGGGCCAAGTTCGCGGGCCATGGATTGAGCGAGTGCCCGCAACCCGAATTTGCCTGCCGCAAAGGCTGCAAAGCCGCTGCCACCGCGCATCGAGGCCGTGGCCCCGGTGAAAAAGATCGAACCTTTGCCGCGCGGCACCATGTATTTCGCGGCTTCGCGCCCGGTCAGGAAGCCCGCAAAGCTGCACATCTCCCAGACTTTGCGAAACACGCGGGATGTCGTGTCAGCGATCTTGAAATGCACATTGCCCCCGACATTGAAGATCACCACTTCAAGCGGGCCTATCTCTGCCTCGATCTGAGCGAAAACCTCCTCGGTCACATCCTCAAGCCGTGCATCAAACGTAAAGGCATGAGCCGTACCGCCTTTAGCCTCAATCTCAGCCACCAACGGCGCAAGCTTGTCGCCATTGCGCCGCCCCATACAGACCTCAAACCCGCCTGCTGCAAAGCGCTTGGCAATCGCGGCCCCAATAAAATCCCCAGCACCAACGATCAGCGCAACAGGCTTGCTCATGGCTTATCTCCCGTGGAACTCAGGCTTGCGCTTTTCTTTGAAGGCCTGCACCGCGTCCTTGTGATCCTGCGTCTGCATGCAACGCATCATCCGGTCGGCTTCCGCATCAATGCAGGTGCGCTGATCCTCTTGGCTGGCACGGCTGATATTGCTTTTCATGTGCCGGATCGCGACCGGAGCCGCGCGCGCAATTTGTTCTGCCATATCGCGGGCCTCCTCCACCAGCGCATCCGGCGCGACGACCTTATTCACCAGCCCAAGCGCGAGCGCCTCATCCGCCAGCACCTTGCGGCCAGTATAATATAGCTCGCGGGTGCGCGCGGGGCCGATAAGCTGGGTCATGAACCAAGACCCACCATAGTCACCCGACAGGCCGATATTGCCAAAGGCCGTTGCCAGAAACGCCTTTTCGGACGCAATGCGAATGTCACAGGCCAGCGCGATGGACATGCCAGCCCCGGCCGCCGCACCGGGTAGGGCGGCAATCACCGGCTTGCTCAGCTCATAAATCCGCGTCGAATGACCGTTTTGCTGATGAATGAGCTGGGTGATGTTTTCATCCAAGCTGCGGCTCTCGCGCACAGAGCCGGCCCCCATCGCCTTCACATCGCCACCTGCGCAAAAAGCAGTACCTGCGCCGGTCAGGATCACGCAGCGTACATCAGGGTTGAGATCCGCATCCAATAGCGCCTCGGCCAGCGAGCGCTTGAGATCATCGTCCAGCGCATTGCGCGCATCAGGACGGTTGAGCGTGATCGTCAGAATATGATCCTCAAGCGTAACCAGCAGCGCATCCGTGCCATAATCCATCATAGGGACAACGCTTTCTTGAGCGCAGGGCGTTCCAGCAGCCGCGCGTTATAGGCCGCGATATTGGGCTTGTCGCTCATGTCTGCACCGAGTTGGGCGGAGATGATGCAAGCATGGCCTGTGATCGTATCAGCCGCGCTAAATCCGCCTGCCAGAAACTCGCGGCCACCCATATGTGCCTCGACGCCTGCCAAGGCCCGATTAAGCAGTTTCATCGCCCGATCCGCATTGCCCTGATTGCGCCGCTCCGGCGGGAGCAGGATCGTTTCAACCACAATGATATTGACCGAGGGCATGATCATGCCCTCCGCATAATGCATCCATTGCAGATAGGCGGGAAAGTCTGGGCTGTCCGGCGCAGGGGCCAAATCACTGCCGCCATGACGCGCGACGAGATACTGCGCAATTGCGGTGCTCTCAGAAATGATGACCTCGCCATCTTCCAAAACCGGCACCCGGCCCATCGGATTGATCGAAAGATAAGGCTCCGAGCGCATTTCCTTAGTGCCAAGTGTGAAGTTATGAAGTTCGTAATCCAAACCAATCTCTTCCAACAGCCAGGCGGTCCGCACAGCGCGGCTTTGAGGTGCAAAATAGAGCTTCATCCGGCCCTCCCAATTCGTTTGCTTTGGTGCCATGAGACGCGAGCGACAAATCACTGTCAATGCGGGCGTAACGTCGTTTCTTTCAGGCACTCGACCTCGGGGCCGTTTCTGGGCATCTTCAGCACAAATCCAACGGGAGAGCTGACAATGGCCGATTATGAGACAATGAACTTCGAGATCAAAGACAAGGTCGCGACCATCACGCTTGATCGACCCGACAACGCCAACGCATTGAATGCCCAGATGGCGCGGGAATTGTTTGAGGTCTCAATCCGCTGCACCCACGAGGATGTCCGGGCCGTGATCTTCACCGCCAAGGGCAAGATGTTTTGTGCCGGTGGTGATCTGGCCGAAATGGACGCGCAAGGTGACAATCGCCCCGCGCTTTTGACAGAAATGGCCACTCTGCTGCATCAAAGTCTGATCCGCTTTGCCCAGATTGATGCGCCTGTGATCATGGCCGTGAACGGTGTCGCAGGGGGGGGCGGCTTTTCGATGGCGCTCTCAGGTGATTTTGTGCTGGCCGCCAAAAGCGCGAAATTTGTTTCTGCCTACACCGCCTCTGGTCTGACGCCGGATGGCTCTTCGACCTATTTTCTCGCCAAACATATCGGGCTGCTGCGGGCCAAAGAGCTGCTGCTGACAAATCGCATGTTGAGCGCGGATGATGCGATGGAGTGGGGCATGGTGAACCGAGTTGTCGAGGATGCGGATCTGATGGCCGAGGCTCAGAAATTGGCTTCCGGCTTCGCCAAGGGGCCAAGCAAAGCGCTGGGCGGCACCAAACGCCTGCTGAATTCAGCCTATGCTGCGCGGATGGAAGAGCAGTTGGAACTGGAAACAAGGTCGATTTCAGCGATGATGGAGACCCATGACGGGCCTCACGGGCTAAATGCGTTCTTGAACAAATCCAAGCCGATATTCAAAGGTGAATGACATAAAGAAGCAATAAATGAGACCGAACGGCCCAAAATTCCGCAAATTGGGCGAAATTGATTGACCGCAGCGCCATGAGTCTCTAGCGCCAAATTAAGAGTGAAAGCCGCGCAGGAAGGAAAGCCGACAGATGTCCGTGAATGACAAAATCATTGACGCGATGGTCGCGAACCAGATTGAGTTCGTCACCACCGTGCCCTGTAAACAGCTCGCAGGTGTGATCGAGAAAGTCGATCAGGCGCCCAGCATCATGCATGTCCCCTCCAACAAAGAGGACGAGGGCATGGGGCTTTGTGCTGGCGCTTACATGGGTGGCAAACGCCCTGCGATCATCATGCAGAACACGGCAATCGGTGTGACGATCAACACGCTGGTCACGCTCACCCAGTTTTATCGCATGCCTCTGCCGATGCTGATTTCCTATCGCGGCGAAGTGGGCGAACCGGTGGCCTGTCAGGTTGAGATGGCGGTGCACACCAAAGCGCTGCTCAACCAGCTCCACATTCCGACCTATCATTTCCACAAGCAGGATGATGTCGACGAGCTCGATCTGATCCTCAAGCATTGCTTTATGGCGCGCAAACCTGTGGCCATTCTGACCGACGCAAGTTTCTGGCAGGGGTATTAATCATGATCCGTAGTGACATTCTCAAAGA
>CAZQMR010000061.1:0-7003 GCA_964594465.1 uncultured Rhodobacterales bacterium | reverse complement strand
GACAACTTCATCCTGCTGATCATCGACAATGGCAGCTATGGCTCAACCGGCGATCAGCCGACCTATGCCGGTATGAAAACTTCGCTCGCAGCAGTGGCCACGGCGTGTGGTTGCGAGAACGTGGTGGAATGCCAAGCTGAAGATACGGTTGACGCAGTGAAGGCCGCACTTGCGGGCGACAAGATGACCATCATCGTTGCCAAATGCGAAAGCGGTAACATCAAAGTGCCGGTGATCGAGCTTGATCCGGTCGTGATCCGTCATCGTTTTATGGAAGAGGTAAAGGCGAAAAACGCCTGATATTTCAGATGGTTGAGTTTGCAAAGGGGCACCCGTACAGGTGCCCTTTTTCTATGATGACACAAAGAACATCGACCCATCCGGCCCAGATACGACCCCCACATCGCGTTCGAGACTTTGAAACTAATGACGCGACCGAAGGGTCGATGACGTCTGTGTATCTAAAGCCTAACGTGGCTTGGGCTATGCCGTATGTGCGCTAAATCACATTCCACAAAATGGTCACAATTGAGACGGTTCAGACCTCGGATCGTTCCATCCGGCGCACGATCTTTTCGGTGACCATTGCCTCGCTTTCCGCAGCAAAGCTTAGGAAATGTGCGGTTTCCAGATGAACCTCAAATGCTGCTGCGTCCGTGTAAATCTCGTAAAGCACGAACAGATCGGGGTTTTCCGGGTCTGTGATGACATCAAACTGATGGCACTCCGGCTCCAGCGACAGACTATCCGCCGCCTGCGCCAATAACCGCGCGTGCAAGGCATCGCGCTGGCCCGGCGCGGCTGTGAACTCTACCAAAACCACATGCATGGTCGCCGCTCCTTAGCAATATTGCTCGATCCCGACGAATTGCGCGTCCGAATAGCGCGCGCCATGGGCAAAGCCACAAGGCAGGATCGCTTCGATTTCGTCCAGCTCGGTTTGACTGAGGCTAATACTGCCGCCATCTGCGTTCAGATGCAGGTGATCCGCGTAGCGCGTGCCGGGAATCGTAACGATATGAGGGGCTTGCGCCAGCACCCAAGCAATCGCGAGGGAAGAGGGCGCATAGCCTTTCTCAGCCGCGTAATCCTTGAATTTCTGCAGTATTTTGACATTGGCAGAGTAATTCGGCTCTAGAAACCGCGGATTGTTCTTGCGAAAATCCGTATCAGGAAACTCCGCCGGATTGGCATAGCGGTCGCCCAGCATATTGCGCGCCATTGGCGAGAACGACACGAACGTCGCTCCAACTTCGGCGCAGGCTTGAATGACACCAAGCTCGGGCATCCGGGTCCAAAGGGAATATTCGGATTGCACAGCCGCAACCGGGCCAACTGTTGCTGCGCGCCGGATTGAATGCGGAGAGATCTCCGAAAATCCTACCTGCTTGATTTTTCCGGCTTTTTTGAAGCCCTCAAGCGTTTCCATCACCTCTTCAATCGGGATGTCTTGCTGGCGGCGATGGATGTAAAACAGATCAACGCACTCGACATTCAGCCGTTTGAGCGAGGCATCAAGAGAGGGTTCAAGCTCCTCACGTGAATTCACAAAGGCCCGCTTTGGCTTGGCGCGTATCCCGCTTTTGGTGCAGATCTTAAAGCCGTGATCAGGATTGGCTTTAATGTATTCGCCCAGAATTTCCTCAGAGCGGCCCATGCCGTAAACCTCGGCGGTATCAATGAAATCGACGCCCCGGTCGCGGCAGGCGTCAAGGCAGGCATGGCTGTCTTCAACTGTGGTGGCCCCGTAAAATCCAGCGAAACTCATCGCGCCCAATCCGACGCGGCTGATCTTAGGCCCGGTGCTTCCGAGTTTGATTGAATCCATGTTCCCGTCCCCTATTCCGTTTTGGTCAGCTCATAAGCGCCGCCATTTGCTTTGGACCATTCCAGCGGCGCATTCAAAAATGCCTCAACCGCATCCAATGTCTTGGCATCAAAGTGACCTGAATTCTTGGCGGCGTCCAGAACATCCCACCAAGTTGCAAGGTAATGTAATTGCAGGCCATTTTCGGCGAGCTGTTTTTCGGCGTCTTTGAAAATGTCATAGTAGAATACCACAAGCGTGTGATCGCAGCGCGCGCCAGCCTTGCGAATGGCCTCGGCAAAGCGCAGTTTTGATCCGCCATCGGTGGTCAAATCCTCAACCAGAAGCACGCGCTGATCGTCGGAAATATCGCCCTCGATCTGCGCGTCACGGCCAAAACCTTTGGGCTTTTTGCGCACATATTGCATCGGCAGGCCCATGCGCTCGGAAATCCAAGCGGCAAAAGGGATGCCTGCGGTCTCCCCACCTGCAACCGCGTCGAACTGCTCAAAGCCCGCATTGGCGTAGAGTTTTGAGACCGCGAAATCCATCAGCGTGGCGCGAATGCGGGGGTAGGAAATCAGCTTGCGGCAGTCGATATAGACCGGCGATGCGAGACCCGATGTGAAGGTAAACGGGTCATCTGCGCGAAAATGCACCGCCTCAATTTCCAGCAGCATCTTGGCTGTGAGGTTGGCCATTTGGTCAGGGGCGAAAGCTGCGGTCATGATAGGGCTCGGCTTGTTGGTGGATTTCGCGCCCTTTTGACATGTCTTGGCGAAAGGTTAAAGCCGCCTTAGACAACGCGCCAATGGAGCGGGAAGCCAGGATCAAACACGGTGATTGGCCCAGCACCGGACGGGATTTTGTCCGGGTAGGCGACTGGGCTGTCCTGACGCTCAAGCGTGATATGGCTCTCATTGGCAGGCAGGTTGTAATAGGCCGGGCCATTCAGCGACGCGAATTTTTCTAGGTTTTCCAGTGCGTTATCTTCCTCAAACACATGCGCAAGGCAGGATATCGTGTTGGTTGCGGTAAAACATCCCGCGCAACCGCAGCCGGTTTCTTTGGTTGCATCCACATGGGGCGCGCTGTCGGTCCCGAGGAAAAAACGCGCATCGCCGGATGTTGCGGCTTGGCGCAGGGCAATCCGATGTTCTTCGCGTTTGGCGATTGGCAGGCAGTAGTAATGGGGGCGAATGCCGCCAACGAGCAGGTTGTTTCGGTTGATGATCAGGTGGTGGGTTGTGATGGTCCCGGCGAGATTCTTGTCGCAGGATTTGATGTAATCGATGCCGTTTTTGGTTGTTACATGTTCCATGATAACCCGAAGGTCAGGCAGGCTTTTGCGCAATGGATCGAGCACCGTTTCAATAAAAACCGCCTCTCGGTCGAAAATGTCGATTGCAGAATCGGTGACTTCGCCGTGTACGCAAAGCGGCACGCCTGCGTCCGCCATCGCCTCTAACACGTTCATAACATTGGAAAATTCACGAACGCCTGAATCGGAGTTCGTGGTCGCACCCGCAGGATAGAGCTTCACCGCTTTGATCAATCCATCCTTTGCCCCGGCTACGACATCGCTTGGGTCGGTGGTTTCCGTGAGATAAAGCGTCATCAAGGGCTCAAAGTCCGAGCCCGCCGGGCGCGCTGCAAGAATGCGATCACGATACGCGGCCGCTTGCGAGGAAGTCACCACTGGAGGGACCAGATTGGGCATGATGATCGCACGTGCAAAATCACGCGCGGTTTCTGGCAACACAGCGGACAAAACGTCCCCGTCGCGCAGATGCAGATGCCAATCGTCCGGTTTTCGCAGTGTGAGTGTTTGTGCCATCTTGCCCTCATAGAGTTTCTTGCACAGATAGCGGCAAGACAAGCGAAGGGAAAGAGGCCGCGCCGGCTAACAGGGCGCAACCATGATTGGTTCAAACGATAGTGGACTTTACGCTAAGATGTAAGAACCCGTAACGGCGTGGCGTTTGTCACTGCTTGATCCGCGTGTTTGGCTGGTCGTAGATGATGAGATCGTTTAGCCGGCGTTGTAACAAAAAACTAAGCGCTTCAATTTCAGCGGCCAAGCTTTCAGTGCCGTTGTTTTGACCGCTCTGGAGCTGTGCTTGGAGCTTCTTTGACAGTCTAATCAAGCGCAAAACCGGACCATTTAAATCCACCACACTGTCGCTTGTAAACTGGCGTTTCGCGGCATCCAATTCGGCAGGTGAGAGACCGGCGCTGGTGGCGTTCGGTTGACTGTCGCGGATCGCAGCTTTGACCGTTCTTTCCAGCGTGTCACTGCAAATATCGGACTTATCAAGTATCGCCGTGCAGCCCGAATCAAGTGCCGCTGAAATCAGTTGTTCATCCGGGGAACCTGACAGCATAACAATTGGCAGATCAGCAAACTTTTTGACGTTGCGAAGTTCGCGGCTGAGAACCATGCCCAACCCATCGGGCAAATTGTTATCCAGAAACAAAATGTCGATACTTTGAGTGGATAAGAACTCGCGTGCCTCGCTTATGGACTTTGCATCAAGCACCTTCATGTTCAAATTTGAACCTGAAATCAAACGCTTAAACGTAATTCGGTCAAACCGATCATCATCGAGCAACAGGCAATTGATTTGGTCGCCGCCTGTGTCTGACAAGGCGGGCATCTCGTAATTTAAGGCAAGGTTGGTCGGCATTTTCATGTTAACAGGTCCGAGGTTTGGCTTAACGATGAAGGCTTGCTAGACTAAGTTTCTTGCCGGAATATGAATAGATTGATCAAAATTCAGAACATAATGTTCCCTGAACGTTCTCAGCTTTCAACACGTGCCTGAGCGCCGCGTTCACGGTAAGGCGTGGTCTGAAAATGCGAGCGGTAACACTTGGAAAAATGGGACGGTGAAGAAAAGCCGCTGGCCAGTGCGACATTGATCACAGACATATCGGTTTGCATCAATAGGTTACGCGCCCGCTGGAGGCGCAATTCCATGTAGTAGCGCTTGGGCGAGCGGTTGAGATAGCGGCGAAACAGGCGCTCTAGTTGGCGGGTGGACATGCCGACGTCTTGGGCCAGAATCGAGGGGCTGATGGGTTCTTCGATATTTTTGTTCATCATCTGAATGACGGTCGCGAGCTTGGGGTGACGCACGCCGATTCTGGTGGGAACAGACAAGCGTTGCTCGTCGTTTTCGGTGCGGAAACTGGTGTAAATCAGCTGATCTGCGACTTCATTGGCCAAGTCGCCGCCGTGATCATTGGAGATAACATTGAGCATCAAATCCGCCGCTGCCGCACCACCGGCGGAGGTTAAGCGGTTGTTATCAATCACAAAAATATTCTGTGCAAGCTCGATCTCTGGGAACTCCTCGACGAAGCTGTCACGGTTTTCCCAATGTATTGTGCAGCGTTTGCCATCGAGCAGGCCCGCGCGTGCCAAAACCACTGGCGCGGTGCAAAGCCCGCCCAGTGTAATGCCTTTGCGGCTTTCGCGCCTGAGCCAGCCGAGCACGGGTTTGGTGGTAGCTTGCTTGATCTTGTCGCCGCCACAAACGATGATCCATTGATCCCGGTCAACGCCGTCAAGTCCTTGATCTACCTCACATTTTGTGCCGTTGGAACAGGTCACAGTGGCGCCGTCTTCGCCCGCCAAAGTCCAGCTATAAAGCGCCTTTCCAGAGGTGCGATTGGCCAGCCGGAGGGGCTCGATTGCGCTGGCGAAGGCCATCATCGAGAAGTTGTTCAACAGCAAGAAGACGATGCGTCTGGTGCTTGGGGCCTGGTCGCTCATGGGCGCGCTCTTGATCATAGTTTAGCTAAAGAACGTAGAGGGATAGCGGTGGTTTTCGTCAAGAGTTTTCGTTTGTACGGGGCGATTTTTGATTGCCCGTGAACAATGCAAAACGTGGGTGTGAAATCACGGTGCAGATGCGGCACAGATCATGCACCGGAAACTGAGACTTCTTTTGCAGATGGATCAAAAAAAGTCAGCACTCATGTCCTAAATCAATCAGTTTATGAACAGGCCGATGATCGGGCGAGGTAAGACGCGCAAGTTTAGGTCGCTGGTGCTTACCTATACGTCGGATCAAAGTAGCGGATCAAATTTCGGGGATTCGGGCGTCGCGATCTGTCCTTTTTGGAAAATGTTAGCGCATTCAATTCGACATCCCACCCGGCCCAGAGATTTGCGCCATAGTCAGGAAGCCGGGGATGGAGTTCATCCTTCGGATACCAAGAGAAGGGTCGTGCGCGGGAGCTCGCACGGTCCCTTTTTTGTTTTTGGCGTCAGCCGCCTGCGAAGCGATTCTCGGAGGCGTAGTTGTAGGGCTCGTCTTGCATTTCCAGATGCAGGCGGGTGCCGTCCCATGGATGTGCTTTGATCAGGGCCTCGTCGACCTCGATGCCGAGGCCGGGGGCGGTGGGGGGCGTGATGTGGCCGTCTTCGACGCTCAGGGTTCCGCCGATAAGGGCTTTGTGGAATTCGCCGCCGGTTTGGATTGTCTCCACCATCAAGAGGTTGGGGATTGCTGCGCCAAGCTGGATGTTGGCGGCCCACTCGATTGGCCCGGCATAGAGATGCGGGGCGATTTGGGCGTTGAAGCTTTGTGCGAGGATGGCGAGTTTGCGTGCTTCCCAGATGCCGCCGACACGACCAAGGGCGGGTTGCAGGATGGATGCGCCGCCTGTGCGCAGGACGGTGGCGAATTCGGAGACTGTGGTCATGCGTTCGCCAGTGGCGATGGGAACGCGGCAGCTCTGGGCGACTTTGGTAAATTCTAGGAGGTTGTCGGGCGGGATGGGCTCTTCGAACCAGAGCGGGTCGTAGGCTTCCAATCGTCTTCCCATGCGAATTGCGCCGGATGTGGTGAATTGGCCGTGGGTGCCAAAGAGGAGGTCCGCTTTTGAACCGACGGCTTTGCGGATGGCGGCGCAGAAGGCTTCGGATCGGTCGAGGTCGACCACGGCGGGTTGGTGGCCGTCATAGATTGTGTAGGGGCCTGCGGGGTCGAATTTGAGGGCGGTGAAGCCTTGTTTGACCCACTGAGCAGCGGCCTCGGCCGACATGTCTGGGTCGGAATAGAAGGTTGCCGGGTCTTGATCGCCGACGGGGTAGAGATAGGTGTAGGCGCGCAGGCGTTCGTTGGTGCGCCCGCCAAGGAGCATGTGGACGGGTTGGTCGAGCGCTTTGCCGCGAATGTCCCAGCA
>CAZQMR010000060.1:12110-16382 GCA_964594465.1 uncultured Rhodobacterales bacterium | reverse complement strand
CGGTGCCTCGCCTGCGAATATCACCAGCGGTAGCCGGGCGCGGACTGCAATGGGTAAAATCGTCATGATTTGGGTCAGGCCGGGCCCGCAGGTCACGGTCGCACAGCCCACATGGCCAGTTGAATGCGCAAAGGCTGCAGCCGCCGCAACTGCCGCATGTTCATGGCGCGTGTAGATAAATTCGCGGCCCAGCTCTGCCAAAGCACCGGCCCAATGCATATTTGCGTCACCCAAAAGCGCAAAGCAGGGTCCGTGAAGCTCTCGATCAAAAGCGTTCGCAATGGCCTCATAAGTCTTCACGATGGTGGCCCCTGTTTGAACAATCTCTTGTAGCAAAAAGCGGCAAACCAGATGGTCATAAAGATACGCGCCAAGTGATGAAGGGCCACAACGACCGGGTTAAAGTTCAGCGACAGTGCGATGAGGCTCATTTCGGCCAAGCCACCTGCAGCAAAGCTCACGAACAGAACCGGGAATTCAGCGGGGACAAAACGGGTTAGGATCAGTGCAATGCAAGCCCCCAGCACGAGCATATAGATGCCCACGACAACCCCAATGCCAAGGCTTTTGGCCAGTATTCTTCTGGACAATCCAGAGAACTGAGCCCCAAGGGCTGTGCCGATCATATATTGCGACAAATGGATCAACCATTCGGGGATGTTGATCGACACCACCCCTGCAAAAGACAAGACCAGCGCAAATAGAAGAGGGCCAAGCATATGGGACACTGGCAACCGGGCAAGGCGACCGAACCCCAGCCCAACAAAAGCGATGACAAGGATCAGAGCCACATCGGTGATGTCATAGTCAGAATTCGCAATTGTTTCACCCGCCAGCGAGCCCACAGCATCCCCTTGAATGATCAAGAACAGAAGCGGGATCGATGACACCACAAGAATGATGCGAATGAAGTGTTGAGCAATCACGATGCGCAAATCGGCGCCTGCGTCTTCAGCCAAGGCGACACTGTCAACAATGCCACCGGGAAGGGCTGCAAAATAGGCATCGCGTTTTGTGTAGCCGCCCAGTTTGCGCATGATCGCGTAACTGCCGGACTGAGCCAAAACGATGAAGGGGATCAGCGCCAAAACCGAGATCCAGAACTGCGGCATCAGCGTCAAAAGCTCGGGCGTGAAGCGCGAGCCGATCATGGTTCCGATGACCGCCATGAAGACGAGCCGCACCCAGCGTGTGAGTTTAGGGAGCCGCCGCTCGCCGCGCTCATACCACAGCACATAGCCCGCCGCGCCAACAATGCCGCCCAGCATGAACGGCATTGGTACATTTGCAAGATAAGCGCATAGGCCGCCAATAAACCCGGTCACAAAGATTGGGATATATCGGGGGTCCATGCTTGGCCTCAGGCTTCTTCAGATTGCCTTGATCGATAGCTCGACCAAGCCCGGAAGAACACCACAGCAGCCCCGATGATCAAGAAGATCGGTGCGTAGGAGAATTTGCCCTGATACTCAAAGTTCAGGAATATGAAAATTCCGTTGTCCGAGATGATCATGGATTGGCGAAACGCCTCTTCCATACTGGCGGTCAGCACGAAGGCGATGATGAAAGCGGCGGCTGAGAAGTTCGTTCGCCTCATCGCGTAGCCTATGACCCCGAAGAGGAGTGCAAACCCAACATCCCAAATTGAGGCACGAGAGGAGTAGCTGGCCGCAAGTGCTGTCATGAAGATGAACGGATAGAGGTACTGGGTTGGCAAGAGTGCGATCATGCGCCCGACAAGAGGCGCCCCGAAATAGCCGATCAGGGCATAAGCTGCGATCCCAACCAAGCCCGCTGCAAACACTGCGAAGATGTATTCGCGTGAGGTGATTTCAAAGAAATCTTTGGTCGATGGGATGAAGTAGGTCACGGTTGTATCGCTGGAAAAGATCGTCGGCCCCGGCTGCAGCCCGTTGACTAGGAACATGCCAATCAGCACGGCCGCAATGGTCGAGCCCGGAATACCGAGGGTCAAAAGCGGGATCATGGATGGGCCGGACACGGCGTTATTCGCGGATTCTGGTGCTGCGATGCCTTCTACGACGCCTGTGCCCCATTCGGCTTTGTTCTTAGCTTTGCGCTTCTCCTCGCCGTAAGCCACGAAACACGCTACCGAAGACCCAAGACCGGGCATCATTCCGATCAGCGAGCCATAGATCGAAGAGCGGAACATCAGCGGTATGCAGCGCTTAAACTCGCCCCAAGTGAAGTAATGGGCTTGAGGGTCATCGACCTCGGTTGGGGCCAAGTCGATCATTTTCACTTTGGCGGCTTTTTCAGCCTGAATGATGACCTCGGAAATCACGAAAACACCGATCAGAAGCGGCACAAGGGCCATGCCCGATTCCAGCTCGTCGATGCCCATGGTCATCTTGAACTGACCTGTGATGATGTCCTCACCGATTAGGCCGATGATGGCGCCAAACAATGTAGAGATAATGCCTTTGATGATGCTGTCGCTCACGACCGAGCCGATCACGACAAAGGCCATGAGGTAGATTGCAAAATTCTCTGGTGGTCCGAATTTGCGGGTGAAGGCTGCGATGGAAACAGCGCCAAAAATCAGCACAATTTCCCCGAAATAGTCGCCATATGCTGAGGCCACAGTCGCCGTTTTGAGCGCCTTGCCCGCCTGCCCCTTTTGGGTCATTGGGTAGCCGTCTTGCATCGTTGCTGCCGAGGCTGCCGTGCCCGGCGTGTTGAACAGGATCGCCGCGATGGAGCCGCCATAGCGCCCGGACTTGCCAACCACATAGAGGAACACGAGCCCAGATAGCGCGCCGATTTCGTCGTTATATGCAATCAAAATCGGCAACATCATCGCAATCGCCGCCGCCGCTGTCAGCCCCGGCAATGCGCCAAAGATGATCCCGACAAAGGCCGCCAGAACGACGAAGAAGATTGCGAATGGATCGCTGAACAGGATGACAAAGCCGCAGGTGATGTCAAAAAATATCGAGAACACGCCGAGAGCGTCAAACCACTCAGCCAGACCGACACATTGGTTCGCATGCATATTCATGTCATTGCGCTCCAGTAATCCAGTTGGTGTAAGGGCGCAGATCAAGGATCGCGCCTTTGGGATCGTTCAGCAGCATCACGCCCATGAACAAGGCTTGAAAGGCAATGGCCAGAATAATTGCCCCGACAATCATAACCAGCAGATTGCGCACCCCAAAGGTGTAGAGCATCGCAATGAAGGTGAAGACCAGCGCCGTGAAATAGCCAAAGGCCCAGAACAGAGCGACAAAGAGTGCGCCGCAGCCAATGACCGAAAAGATCCGCTGCACGTCACTTTCCAAAAAGCCGTAGCCTTCTTTCAAGTCGCCCGCTTTGCCGGTATAGGCCCGCAGCGCCAGCCAAACACCGCCGAGCAAAAGTGCCACGGCAATGATCAACGGAAGCGTACGCGGTCCGACGCTTTCTTTTGAGGTTTCAATCGTAAACGCTTGAAATACAAACCAAACCCCGATCAGGAAAACCACAGCGCTGACGCCGTATTCGACTTTGATTTTGTAATTATGGTTATCCATCTGCCCCTCCCAGGACCACCCCACGACTGGGCGCAAAAAAGGGCAAGCCTGCGAAAGGCTTGCCCTGATTTCAGATCACAAACTTACTGGTTTGCGATGATCTCAGCGACAACTGGGCCCATTATTTCAAACATGGTGTCCTGTGCGGCTGTGGCGTCAGCAGAACTGGTGTAGAAAGACGCAAGGTCGTTCTTCCCCATGTAGCGCTTGTAGCCTTTGATGTCCGCAATGGCGGCAATAGCAGCGCCCACGTCAGCTTTCACTTCGTCAGACACGCCATTGGCCGCAAAGAGACACATCAGACCTGTGAACTCGATGCCAGGAACGCCCTGCTCGGAGAATGTTGGCAGGTCTTCGGCCATTGGATCGCGTGCTGCACCAGCAGTGGCAAGCGCGCGGATGTCGGCCTCAAAGCCCGGAATGGTGTTCACACCACCAAAAACCGCGTCAACAGACTGGGAAACCAGTGCCGCACGCGCTTTTGAACCGCCTTTGAACGGCACTTTCTTGTGCTTAATGCCCTGGCTGTCAAAGAACACGTGGCCGATTGTGGCGTGCATAGTAGCCGCACCAGATGTGCCCCATGTGATTTCTTTGTCATTGGCTTTGGCATCGTCGATGAATTCTTGCATCGTTTGCGCCGGGTTCGATGAATGCACCTGAAGCGATGTCACAAGCTGTGATGCACAGCCAAGGTTCACGAAATCATCCGGGATGTGGTAAGGGCGCTCGTCGCCTT
>CAZQMR010000060.1:0-12010 GCA_964594465.1 uncultured Rhodobacterales bacterium | reverse complement strand
GCACAGCCAAGGTTCACGAAATCATCCGGGATGTGGTAAGGGCGCTCGTCGCCTTTTGCCAATTCACCGGCGATGAATGTGCCGATGTTGATCATGTAAAGAGTGTGGCCATCACGCTCTTCGTCCAGAACAGCCGAAGCCGCTTTCTGACCAGATGCACCCGGCAGGTTCACAATGTAGGCTGGCAGGCCGTTCATTGATGGCGCTTCATGCATGTAGGATGCAAATCCGCGTGCGGTTGTGTCAGTACCACCGCCAGCGGAAAAGCCGACCATGATCTTAATTGGTTTCTCAGGATAGTCGGCCAGAGCCGCACCACCAGTAAGCATGGCAGTCGCTGCAACTGCGGCAGCAATTTTCTTGGAAAAGTTCATCTTAGTCCTCCCTAAAGGTGCGAAACCGTAGTTGAAACCGGTTGCAAATGTAAACCAAAATAAGCCCGTGTTTCGCAAAAAAACTGCCCCCTTTTTGCGCACATTTTTCAACCTTGCACGATGGCGGGAAATCCCATTCTCTTGATGTCAAATTTCACGAGGAAGCCATGTCACGAACGCACCCGTTAGAAGGCCTTTTGGTTATTGATTTCACGCATGTTTTGGCGGGGCCAGCCTGCTCGTATTACCTTGGGTTGCTGGGCGCTGATGTCATCAAAGTAGAGTCCAAAACCAAGGGTGATGCAATCCGGCACAGAGGCGGTACAGACGCCAAAGCCTCAAAGCAGGGCATGAGCACGTCGTATCTCACGCAAGGTGCCGGAAAAAAATCCATTGCCCTTGATTTGCAAACCTCATCGGGATTGCGAACATTTCACCAACTGCTCTCACGCGCGGATGTTCTGGTAGAGAATCATGTGCCCGCCACAATGCTAGATATGGGGTTGGATGAAGACAGTGTTGCACGTCAGTTTCCGCATTTGATCCACTGCGCCATGACCGGATATGGGAGGGGTGGACCGCAAGAAAACACAGCCGCCTATGACGTCAATATTCAAGCAGCTTGCGGATTGATGGAGGCCACAGGCACAAAGGAAAGCGGCCCAACACGCACTGGTGCTCCTGTTCTTGACTACGCAACGGGAATGGCTGCGGGTTTTGCGATCTCAGCCGCTCTTGTTGAGCGTACAAAATCCGGACGCGGAACTTTCATAGACGTGTCCATGCTGGAAACCGGTCTTTCTTTGATGAGTTCGTCTGTGACTGACTATCTCAAAACCGGCAACGCCCCTGAGCGCAGGGGCAATTTGGCCAATAGTCGATCCCCTGGAGCTGGCAGCTTTCCTTGTAAAGACGGTGTGCTATCGCTGGGCGTTAACGAGGAAAGCCATTTTGCAAGCCTTGCAAAAGCTCTTAATAGACCCGGTTGGTTAAGCGATCCGCGTTTTGCTGAGAGGGAGGCCAGAAAAACCAATGCAGTTGAGTTGGCCAGCGAAATCCAAGCTATTTTGGCCAGGAAACCTGCGCTGGACTGGGAACCCATCTTGCAAGCCGCAGGCGTTCCTGCCGCGCGACTGAGAAGTCTGCCTGAGGCATTGGCATCAGAACAGGTGCGCCTGCGCGGGTTTGTGCAAACATTGGACGACGGAACATGCGTTCCGACCTTGCCGTTTCGCCTTGGAGGGATTGGCGCTTATGCACCCAAGTCGCCAGCGCCGAGGCATGGTGAGCACACCGATCAGATTACAGAGTGGTTGGACAAGGAAACGCAATGAGCTCGCCAAGTGACAGTGCACAAGAAGCCGCTCTGGCCGTTTTGGAGGCTCACATAGATGCGTTGAATGCCCGTGACGAGGAGCGGTTGGCTGCCACATTGCATTTTCCGCATTTCAGAATGAGCGGACCAGATTTGAAAATTTGGGAGACATCAGAAAGCTACTTTCATGATTTCAAGGCCCGCGCAGGCAAGGCATGGGCTCGCTCGTCTTTTGATGACATCAGACTTCTGCAAGCATCCTCGCAAAAGGTGCATTTCGATGTGGAGGTCAATCGGTATGATGCGACTGGCGCACATATCGCGTCCTTTCGGTCACTTTGGGTTATTACGCTGGAAGATGGGAAATGGGCGGCTAAGTTTCGGTCGTCTTTTGCGATGGTTTGATCGGCAGGCTCCAGATGATGTTGTTTATGACCTACAGCTTCACAACGCGAAACCCCAGATGACCGGTGGATGCGGCCGGATGTTCGGGGCGGCGTGAGCTGGGCCGAAAGCGTGCGCAATAGCTCGGAGCGCAAAGGTAAGAGCCACCTTTGACCACTTTGTCACGTGCCCCAAGGTGGCCGGACGGATTGCGGGCTTCGCGCGGGGAATGCAGACGGCCAAAACCGTCACCGGTCCATTCCCAAGTGTTTCCACAGGCATGGATCAATCCCTGCGCATTCGGCGTACCATCGTCGACCGGGCGAGTTCCGGGGATGCCGATTGGAGCATTTGGGAAATCGCCCTGCCAGACGTTGAGCGCGCGCAAGTCACTTCCTTGGGCGGCGCATTCCCACTCTGCCTCTGTTGGCAATCGAACACCCCGCCATGCGCAATACGCTTGGGCGTCGGCATACGCGACATGGACAACCGGGTGATCAGGCTGCGCTTTGGTTTCACCATTTGGCGTGTGCCAGCACGCATCTTGGACATCGCGCCACCATGGCGCATCAGCAAGGGGTGTTGCATGGCTCTCGGGTTGCGCAAGATGTAGGTAAAATACGTGGCTTGCCCCGCGGGTCTCGGCGAGAGTTTTGTAGCCCGTTTCCGTCACGAATTGAGCGAACTGTGCCGTTGTTATTGCATGCCGCGTGATCTCAAAAGCGGGGAGAACTACGGGGCGCGCCGGGCCTTCGCCGTCCTCGGGATGGGGCGCATCCATTGCCCCCATCGTGAAGGTTCCCGCCTTGATACGCGCAAACTCAAGTGGTGTCATAGGTGTAAACCGGGCTCCATTCGTCGCCCCAGATATCGCGCCAATAGCTTTTCATCATCGAGTTCTGGATCGGTTTTCCCCCGCGCCACATATCTGCACTGTCTGAGGAATAGGTCGCAAAAAAGGTTTCGATCTGGGCGCTTAGCTCGGCCAAGACATGAGCGTGGTTTGGATCATGGGCGAGGTTTTTCGTCTCGCCGGGATCGGTGATAACGTTGAACAGCTCATCCTCGAGCTCTGGGGCGTTTGACTTATTGAACCGCTTGAACAAGGCCCATTGGGGGGTGCGAATGACGCGGGTTTCTTCTTGTTCGGAAAAGACGACATCATCGCCCCAATCCGCGATTTCCTGCCCTTTGAGCAAGCCCGCGAAGGAGCGGCTGGGCAGGTCTGGATTGGCTGTGCCTCCGACATAATCAAGGATCGTGGCGTAGACATCGACGTTGGACACCAGAATATCTTGCGGATCAGTCGCGGTAATTTGCCCGTCATGCGCTACGATCATCGGGATGGAGTGTGCGGCTAGATGCAGGTTTGAGGGATAGGTTGAGCCGCCATGGCCCCAAAACCCATGATGGCCAAGCGACATGCCGTGATCCGTTGTGAAAATGATCAACGCTTCAGGGGCGGCTTGGCGCAAACGCCCCACCGCGTCGTCGATCATGGTGATCTGGCTGTAGTAGTTGCGCAAGCTCGGCAAGTGATTGGGTGCGCGCAGGATCATTGAAAAGTCGAGGCCTTTTCCGCTTCCGTCCTTGATGATGTCATAGTTGCGCACAGCGGAGGCGCGCAGGCCCTCGCGCGGAATGCTGTTCATCGGGCAGTCATCATAGCGCGCGGCATGGCGATTGCGGTTGGCGTCGTTGGTGGCAGGCCAATGGCCATAGGGTGCTGGAAACGGGATATAGGCGAAGTATGGATCGGTTTGGGACGCGATGAAATCCAGCGCCTTGTCGGTGAAGAAATCGACAGAGTGGCCGGGTTGTTTGTAAGTGTTGCCATCCTCGAAAATGTCGTTGTCGTAAAAACTGCGGACATGCCCATCGGCCATTGTGACCCATTTATCCCATCCCGGTGACTGGCTAGTGGGGTCGCCCAGATGGTATTTGCCAAACAGCCCGGTTTTGTAGCCTAAGCGCTGCATTTCTTCGGGCAGTGTCGCAAGGCCCGACAGGGCGTGCCAGCCTTTGGGCCACTCTTCCATGTTGCGATCATCAATCCAGGAATGCACCCCATGCTGCGACGGCATAAGGCCCGTCAGAGTTGAGGCGCGACACGCTGAACAGAAGGAATTGGCGCAATAGGCTTTGTTAAACTGGATGCCGTCCGCCGCCATTTGATCAAGATTTGGCGTGTGCACTTCGCTGTTGCCATAACAGGCCAGCGTTGCGGCTTGCTGATTGTCGGTGAAAATCAGAATGACGTTGGGCTTGGAAGGTTCAGGCATGGGGGCTCATCACAAAGGTCTTGACGGACCCACAAAACATGAACTTGAATTCATGTTCAAGTCTATCAGAGGATTCTTTGTGCTGTCTGAACCGCAGATCATACGCGACACGCACCCCAAACAGGCGCGCAGCAAGGCGCGCAGGCAAGCGCTGTTGGAGCATGGGGTGACGCTTTTCAATGAGCGCGGTCTGGACGATGTTTCGATACAAGAGATCACCCAAGCGGTCGGTTTCTCGACCGGATCTTTTTACAGCTATTTCACTGATAAGACCGATTATTTCATTGCGGTTCTGCGCAGTGTTGCGGCTGAGTTGAGTGTCCGTGCGGAGCGGGTTTTCGCGACCGACCGGATTGAGGGCCTTGAGTTGGGCGAACGCCTTGGGCTCTGCATAAATTTCGCGATCAGCTACTTCCGCGCTCATACGGGGCTGGTTCATGCGGCGCTGAGTTATGAGCGGCGCGTTCCTGCGGGTTGGCAACCCAACCGGGCAACCACGGCTATGTTGATTGATAAAGCTTGCGCAGGTTTGGCCCCAGAAGACGAGCACAAACTGCAAATCGCGATCCAGTTGGCATACGGGCTTTTGGTGAATGCGGTTTTGCATGATCCGGGGCCGCTTCGCCTGCATGATCCTGATCTTGAAGACAGGGTTCTGGAGGCGCTGACGCCGTATTTTCACGACCAAAAAGAAATGAAACGAGAAAATATCTGACAAGGAGAGACCCCATGAAGAGAATGTCCATTTTTGCATTGGCACTGACGTTGAGTGCAGTTGCGGCAGAGGCCAAGGAACTGCGTTTGTCCATGGCGCCACCGCCAAATTCGCCATGGGGTGCGGTGACACAGAAGTTTGTGGACAAAGTGGCTGAGCTTTCGGGTGGGGAGCTGACCATCAAGGCGTTCATGGCATCCAAACTGGGTGGCGAGCAGGATGTGATCAAGCAAATCGCGCGTGGGCGCATTGATATGGGGGTGATGTCAAACACGGCAGTCTCTTTGGCGGTGCCGACTTTTGGTTTGCTGGCCTCGCCCTATGCGTTTGACACGCCCGAGCAGTTTGATTGTGTGGCCGACAACCATTTACTTGATACGTATGGCGCTGAGTTTGAGGCGGCTGGTTTGAAAACGCTGAGCTGGATGGAGGTCGGATATCAGGTACTTTACACCAAGGACGGTGCGCGGGTGCCAAGCGATCTGTCAGGCGTCAAAATTCGCACTGCCCCTTCGGCGACTGATACCAAGTTCATGCAGCAAGCAGGCGTGACCGCAGTGCCGCTCAGTCCCAAGGACACGATCCCGGCAATGAAAACTGGGCAAGTTGACGGAGCAACGCAGCTTTCGGTGTTCGGCATTGTTGTGGGCTATCCTGCGGTTGCCTCGCATATCACATTGACACGTCACCAGCATCAGGTAGGTGGCATCGTGATGTCCAAAAAGACTTGGGACGCGCTGAGTGCTGACGAGCAAGGCTGGGTCAATGAGGCCGCGCCGATTTTCCTTGATCTGAGGGCGGCACTAAGGGGCGCGGAAGGCGCGCTGCTCAAAAAGGCCGAAGGCGAAGGTGCGACGATCATCGATTTGACGGATGCAGAGCTTGATGCGTGGAAAGCGCTCGCCCCTGCTGCGCAAGAGGTGATTCTGAACGACATGGGGGACGCGGCCAAGACCAAATGGAGCGCCATTCAGGCGGCCAAGGCGGCCTGTTCTTAAGGCAGGAGACCGCAAAGATGCACCTTGTCTTGCGGGGACTTTGGATTGTTGAAAGCCTTGTTGCGACGGTTGCTTATGCAGCCGTCGCATCGCTGCTGATTTACGACGTGATCGGGCGCGAACTGTTTGGCACGTCCTTTCTGGGTGCGGATCAGCTTGCGGTATATGGTGCGATCATCGCGGGGTTTCTGGGCCTGACATTGGCGACGTCAGACAATGCGCATTTGCGCCCCGGCTTCATGGATTTCGTGTTTCGAAAACATGAGGCACGCGTGATCCGATTGGGTGACGCGCTCTCTTGCGTCTTTTTTGTGGCTTCGGCAGTTGTGGCATGGAGTTTCGTGAGTGTTTCCATGGAGGCGCAGGACCGCGCACCTGTTTTCTACTTTGTGGTCTGGCCGTTGCAGATTATTATCCCTTATGCATTTTTATCCTGCGCTGTGAAGCACGGGATATTTGCCCTGCGACCGGCATTGAAACCCACGCCAGATAAAGCGCACTGATTATGGCCGCGATCATTCTTCTGGCACTGGTCCTTGGTGCCTTAGCCCTGCGCCAGAATGTCATCATCATTCTGCTGGGGGCTGCGGCTTATGTGCATCTGGTTTGGGGCGATGGCCGGCTTGAATATCTGGCCGAGGATGTTTGGATTAGCCTCGACAATTCGCTTTTGCTGGCGATTCCTATGTTCCTGCTTGCAGGCAGTGTAATGACGCGGGGCAGCATTGCGCAGCGGCTGATTGATCTGGCCGTGGCTGTGACGCGGCCTATTCCGGGCGGGTTGGCGGTGGCGACAATCCTTAGCTGTGCGGTTTTTGCGGCGATTTCAGGCTCTTCGCCGGTTACGCTGCTTGCTGTGGGAACGATCATGTATCCCGCCCTGTTGCGGGAGGGCTATGACAAGCGCTTCGTGCTGGGCGCACTGACGTCAGGTGGCACGCTTGGGATTATTATCCCACCCTCCATTCCGCTTATTCTTTATGGGATTGTCACGGAAACATCGATTGCTGACCTGTTCTTGGCCGGTGTTATCCCTGGGCTGATGATTGCTTTTGTGCTTGCGGCGTATTCATTCTGGGTGAACCGCCATATGCCAGCGCAGAAATTCGATGTTGCGGAGTTTCGCCGCGCTGTTTTGCGAGGGGGATGGTCTGCTTTGCTGCCGGTCATTTTGCTGGGAGGGATTTATTCGGGCTATTTCTCTGCCACGGAAGCGGCAGCAGTTGCGCTGGTTTACGCGCTGTGTGTGGAGGTGTTTATCCACCGCGAAATGAAGCTGCTGGATTTCTACGGAACAGCTGTTGAGACAGCAAAGCTACTGGGCATGTTGTTTCCGATTGTTGCTGTGGCGCTGTCGATCAAAACCATCCTTACCATAGAGGAAATCCCTGACGCGCTCGCCCTCATGATTACCGAGGCCACGTCGAACCCAATTATGTTCTTATTGGCGGTCAACGTGCTGCTGCTGATAGTGGGCTGCTTGTTTGACATCATAAGCGCGATCTTGATCCTTGCGCCGCTGCTGCTGGCACCTGCGATGGCCTATGGAATTGATCCGGTGCATTTCGGGGTGATTATGGTGATCAATCTGGAGATAGGCTTTCTGACGCCACCCTTGGGGCTGAATATCATTGTTGCGATGACTGCGTTTAAGGAGAATTTCCTGACCATTTGTCGGGCGGTGCTGCCATTTATTGTGTTGATCCTGATGGTCTTGATGGTTGTGACTTATGTGCCAAGTACGGCCTTGATGTTTGTGCGCTGAGGCCCCCTGCCCTTTGGCAGTGCTTGAAACCACAGACTGCAGTTCCTAGATGCTGTGTTCTTCGGTTTCCGGGCAGATTTTCTGGTTCTGGAACCACCCGTTTTTACCTTACAAAGAGGCAAAGCCCACAGAAAGCATATCATGACGTCCGTTGATCTTCCCCAATTCCCTACACGCCACGGCTACATGTCGGAGAAAATTCAGCGCGATTACATTACGTTTGGCATCGCAAAGAAGCTGTTTCCGGCTGACGCGCATCGTGATCCCAAAATTCTAACGCTGACAGCGACACAAGACGCATCACAACCGATCCAGTTCTGGCAGCTTTATTCTGTGCTGGGGCAAGACCCGATTGTGCGCATCGTGCAGAGCTTTTACGAGCTGGTTTTTGCAGATGAGGACTGGTTCAAATCGGTGTTTGAGCGGGTTGGCGGCGTCAATCATCATATCAATACGCAGGCATCGATGTGGATCGATGTGATGGGCGGTGGGCCTTACTATCATGGTGCGGAGTTTCGGCTGAACTTTCATCATCAGCACAATGCAATCGCTTTGATGAATGATCAGGGTGCGGAGCGTTGGTCCAATCTGATGCTGGAGGCGTTGGATGCATCGGCGCATCTGATGGCAGAAGATCCGCGCATTCGCACCAGCATCAACACGTTCTTGGCATATTTCATGACCAAATATGCCGAGGATTTCGCGTTTGAGAACCGGAGTGTGTTTGGGCAGACCAATGGGCCTTACAAGCGCCGGATCAACTTTATGAAGATGACCGCCGATGCGATCGAGCAACTGAGCCAAGAAGAGCTGAGCGATGCCTTGGCTGAGCGTGGCGTGGATGTTGCGCAATATGTTGACAAAGAAGCATTGGTCAAGAAGGCGCTGATGTTGTGACTTTGCGATGCCATCCCCAAACTTTGGCGATGGAATCGCATTTCAACGCGCTTATCCTCGTGATCGGTTCAGCATGGGCCATTTGGCATTCAGAGGGTAAAGGCGGATCGAAAAGCCTCTAGCGCGACTTCGGGATCATCTTTCGCGAATGCCTCCAATCCGACTGGGCCAGCATAGCCCATATCTGCAAGGGCGCGTGCGATTACGGGCCAGTTCATCTCGCCTGTGCCGGGTTCATATCGGCCTGGATTGTCGGCGACTTGGACTTCTCCGATCCATGGCAAGCAGGCCTCGGCCCAGCGAATGACGTCGCCTTCGCCAATTTGCGTGTGATAGAGGTCCAGATTGATGCGCAGCTGAGGCCGATCCACTGCCGAGACCAAAGACAATACATCTGCGGTAGAATTAAACGGACAACCGGGGTGTTCGCGCAGGTTGAGGTTTTCCAGTGTAAACATCACGCCTTCCTCCACCGCCATATCGCAAATTCGGTGCAGTGTATCGCGCGCGCGCAACTCCATCCCCGGCGCCACATGCGCCATGTGCTGGATCGGCAGGCCCATATCCCCAAGCCCCGTGCCGTGCAAGTTTAAGCGATCCACACCAAGGCGCTTACCAATTAGCGCGGTCTCGCGGGCCGATTTCAACAGCAGCGCGGCTCCCTCAGCATCCGCCAGCCGCCCCTCAAGATAACCGTTCATGATCGTGAAATTTGCACCTGTCTTTTCCAGCGCGTCCAAATCCCATGCCGGCCAGTTCCAGAGCCCAACACCAAATCCCATTTCGTGCAACCGTGCAGCGCGCCACGCTATTGGCTTGTCCTGCCAAAGCATTTCAGCGCAAGCGGCGAGTTGAAAGCTCATGATCAAATCTCCAAAAGAACGCGGCCAGCTTCGAGCTTGGCGCAAAAGGTGCCAAGATCGTTAAACACTGGCGATGTTTCGACGTCTCCATTTTTCACGTATCGCTCATATATCCAAGAATATTTGAGCGCGGCTTTTCGGCCCTGCATTGCGCTTTACCGCGCTTTACTTGGACAGGCTCAACCCAAACTTCTTGATCCTGTAATCAAGTTTCGCACGGGTCAGCCCCAGATTTCGAGCCGCAGCTGAGACGTTCCAATCGGCCTCGACCAAGGCTTGAAGTATGACAGCGGTTTCCATTTCTTCATACGTTCTTTCGCCCCTTACGTCAGATATGGATTTGGGGCGATGCACATCACCGTCGTTTTCCACACGGCTCGCAACTCTTGGAGCTTTTTCAATACCTGTAAAGATATTGCTGATGTCTATGAGACCACTGGCATCTGTATAAATGACACCTCGCTCGATCATGTTCGACAGCTCGCGCAGATTGCCAGGATAGTCGTAGCGCAACAGCATGTCGAACACTGAGGGTGACAGCCCCTCGACCTGTTTTTGGTGCCGATTGATATGCAACTCCAGAAAATGCTCAATCAAATCCGGCAGATCATCCAACCTGTCGCGCAATGGCGGGACATGGATCGGCAAAATTGAAAGCAAGTAGTGCAAATCCGCGCGCAAACGCCCATCTGCCACTGCATCAACCGGCGGTTCTTCTGTCGCGGACACAATTCGGAACGGCATTTTCTGTGTTGTCATTTGCAGCGACAGGCGTGCTTGCAGGCTTGGGGCAAGCGCTGTGATGTCGTTGAGGAACAATGTGCCGTTTTCAACAGTCTTTAGAACACCGTCATCGCCGAAAAACTGATCCGCCGCGAACTCGGATTGACCAATGAATGCAGAGCAGTTGACCGGAACAAATGGCGCGGTTGGAGTGTGAGACAATGCATGCAGGTGCCGTGCAAGATGTTCTTTGCCAGTACCGGTTTCCCCTAGCAGCAGAACGGGTTCACTGTAGGGCGCAACTTGCTGGATCAAACGCCGCGCACGCGAAATGGCAGCCGAGCGCCCAACAATGTCAGACTGCTTCTTGGGAGTTTTGGGTCGACTTGTGACGTCTGTTGGTGGGGCCCAGGGCTGGCTCTTTCGACCTGGTTTTGTGGTCACACCGAATGTTTCGAATTCGGGCAACTCCTCGCCCCAGCTGTCCACATCTTTTCCAACAACAAGACATCGCTGTGCGCCTTGACCGACGCATTCGATTTCCCGAAAAATGACAGGGTAGCCTAGGATCGTGGTCGTGTAGCCAGACGGAACGGCAACCTGCATCCAACATACCGGGCAATCGCAGACACCGAAATTCTGGAGGTGTTCGGTTCCTTCTGCGCTGTCATGCCAGTAAAACTCGCCCAAGTATTCTCGCTTGGCTGCGTCGAACTGAAATCGCCGGGTCGTGACCTTGGCAAAGCCCTGCATCGTGTGCAATCGCGGACCAGCGGCAAGCGCGGCGGTCAGATCATCCTTTATGAAGCGCTTTTTGACCAAATTGGCGTAGTGAACACCCTGCTTCCAGCCAACCTCCATCACGCGCTTGCGGGTGCGGTCCATGCCTATTTCAGCAATCATCTTGGCACGGAGATCACCAAGGCTGGTTGCCTCCATCAAGAGCATCCGCTCGTCATTCATCCAAATGCGCCCATCCCCCAGCGCGAACTGAAGCGAGCTTGCGAGGTCGTTGAGCGTTGGTGGCGAACCCTCTTCCAACAGATGGCTGTCGCCACGCTGCAGAATCTGTGGAGCCTTACGGGAGACTTCTGAAAGGGTGATGCGATTTTCGGATTTCATATTATCAGCAATTCATGAACAGATTTTCATAATAATATGAAATTTCTGTTTCATGGGATAGCCATAAAAAATTATTTATTTATAGTTACTTAGAGAATTTCACGCCCAATTTGAACAATTTTGCTTGCGCAAAATTCGCATTCTGGACGTTTCTCAATTCAAGCAGGAAAGCCGCTGACTATGGAGGAAGGCGCTTTCAAACTGCGAAACATTGGGAGGATTTACGATGGATGGAGCACAGGCTCTTTTTCTCGACACAGCGTCATGGTCGGGTAAAATTTACACAGGTGGCTGGTCTACGGCTGGCGGCGGTAAGGATGAGATTTCAGCACCTGCTGACGGATCGTTTGTTGAAACGATTGGGCGGGGCACGGCGGATGATGTTGCCAAGGCAGCCGCTGCGGCCGCTGCAGCACAGCCTGCATGGGAAGCGACAGACCCGGCCGAGCGTGCGGATATTCTCAACAAGGCGGCAGACATTCTGCAAGCCAATGCGGATGAATTGATCCCTTGGATTATCCGCGAAAGCGGGTCGATCCCGCCAAAGGCTGGCATTGAAGTTGAGCATAGCG
>CAZQMR010000059.1:0-16653 GCA_964594465.1 uncultured Rhodobacterales bacterium | reverse complement strand
AAACGCCTCAAAGCGACGGTCTCCGGCTTCCCCCATTTCGATCCCGGCAAAGAGCGCGTCAAAGGCAATTACTGAACCGCACGCCCCAACCGCTAAACCGCAACGGACCAAAAACAATCCAAAATTTGCCACGGGCGTAGGGTGGGTTTTCAACCCACCTTCAGCGCCGCTAAAACCCGTCAAAAGTTAACAAAACCTTCGCCATGTGCTTAGCGAAATCTTAACCACGAGATATAGCGCTATGCCACCCCATGCCCCAAAACGCTGCACCGTGTTTGCACCGCTTTTGCATCGTGTTTGTGCGTCCCCCAAACGAGGCCCAAAACACAAAAAAGGGCCACCCAAAAGGGCAGCCCAATCCAATTTCAAATCTGAGCGAAGCTTACTTCTTAAGCTTCTTGTAAGAATTCAGCTCATGCATCGAGCCAGAGACCAATGCCCAAAGGCACAAGAGCACTGAGATGCCGAACCAGATCATCTCTGATCCACCGGCCCCAATATACATGGCACCCTCAACGTCGGCCCAGTCTGTGATAGTTGTTCCCATGATCCGGGCTCCTTATTCTGCAGGTTGCGGTGATGCTGCGATGCCTTCTGGATAGGCCGCAGCGGGTACTTTGGTGAGGTCGAGGCCTGCAAGCTCAGCTTCTTCACTGACCCGCAACAGCCCTGCCATCTTGAGCAAGAGCGAGACCACATAGCCCGGCACAAAGCCCAAAAGGAAGAACACGACCGCGCCCACAATCTGCCCCATCAGGCTGATTGTTGGGGCGCCTTCGCCGCCTAGGGCCGGGAAGCCATTGGCCCAAACACCCAGCATAATCAGGCCGAAAAGGCCGATTGTGCCGTGAACCGTGACAGCCCCAACCGCATCGTCGATGCCCATCTTCTCTACGAACGCAGCGCATGGCTTAAGCAACCAACCGCCACCAAAGCCCATAGCAAAGGCAAGTGGGGGCCAATAGATGTCGAGACCAGAGGCGCAAGCAATGATACCCGCAAGACCGCCTGACATCATCCAGAACGGATCGCGCGTTGCCACCCATGCCCCGATGATACCACCGGCAAAGCCCATCAAGATGTTGAAACTAAGGGCAGAAAGGGTGATCGGTGTGCCGTAAATTGTGGACCATTGGCCCGCACTCCAGCTCCAAGCCTCGCCCGGAACAATGACACAGGCCATCAAGAAGCCCCAGAAACCAACAATGATCAGCATCAGGCCAACAACCGTGAAGGGCATGTTGTGACCGCCAATATGGTTTGCTGTGCCATCTGCATTGAACTTGCCTATGCGCGGGCCAAGGTTGATCAAAATGCCTAGGGCAAAGAAGCCAGCAACCGCATGGACCAGACCAGCCGCGCCAAAGTCATGCAGACCCCAGTTCTGAACCAGCCAGCCATCCGCATGCCAACCCCAAGCCGCCGCGACGACCCAAGCGAATGAGCCAAGCACGATTGCCAAGATCACGAAGCCGACGACCTGAATGCGCTCAATTACAGCACCTGACATGATCGAGGCCGTGGTGGCGGCAAACATCGTAAAGGCCCCCCAGAACACGCCAGAGGCATTATCGGCAATATGCGGACCCATATATTCGACCCATGGTAAGGCAATGGAACTGGCATAAGCGGCCCCTGAAATCGCGTTCGGCCCCTCGGCCAAAGAGATTCCAGTTGGAAAAGCCCAATAGACCCACCAGCCAAAATAATAAAAGGTTGGAACCATAAAGGCGAAGGCGAGAATATTCTTCACGCCTGACGCCAGCACGTTTTTGAGCCGCGATGCCCCCATTTCATAGGCCAAAAAGCCTGCGTGAATGATGATCATCAGCGGAATGCTCAGATAATAGAAAGTCTCGGCGAACATAGTATTGGTCGTATTCGCCTTGGCTTCGAGCGCTGCGACTTTAGCAACAAGCTCAGCAAGTTGGTCTTCCATAAAAGTCCCCTGTTGGTTTTCGTGGCCACTTTTCGCGGCTTTTTTTCAGTGGACCTAGGGTAACCTAAACCGAATTAATGCCAAAGTGCTAATTTGCCTAGACCAATAATGATCCAAAGCAATTTAACGCTATGATAATGCGGGTTTTTTGTGGGATTCTCATTTGACCGGCAATTTCATACCTGCCCCAAATTTGAGCGTAATTCATCTTTGTTGCTAAAGCATGAATCACTTTACAGAGCCTTGCCAAAAATGGTGATCACGCTTGGTTGTTTTCCACTTGGCCCGAATTTGGTTTTCTGGCTATATGCACTACACGAATAAAGGGCGCGGCACTTAAAGCGCCCAAATCATGGGAGAAAATTGAATGGATCGTCGTAAATTTCTAGGCGCAGCAGCGGCTACAGGTGTCGGTGCAACGACGCTTGCAACGCCTGCACTTGCTCAAAGCGGCAAGACAATGACCATCGTTTCCACTTGGCCACGGGACTTTCCGGGTCTGGGTGTATCTGCTCAGCGTCTCGCTGCACGCATCACACAGCTGTCTGATGGCGCTCTGACAACAGAGTATTTCGCAGCAGGCGAGCGCGTTGGCGCATTTGACGTGTTTGACGAAGTTGCGTCCGGCAACTCACAAGCTTACATCGCGGCTGATTACTACTGGGTTGGTAAGCACCCTGGTTTCGCATATTTCACAGCTGTGCCATTTGGCATGACAACTGTTGAGTGGAACGCTTGGATCAAATTCAACGGCGGCCAAGAGCTCTGGGACGAAATTTCCGGTGAGTTCGGCCTCAAAGCGCTCGCATGTGGTGCAACAGGCACGCAGGCCGGTGGTTGGTTCAACAAAGAAATCAACTCTGCGGACGACCTCAAAGGTCTGAAAATGCGTATTCCGGGCCTTGGTGGTCAGGTTCTGTCCAAGCTTGGCGCGTCAACCGTGTCCCTTCCTGGTGGTCAGATCTACGAAAACCTCGTATCCGGCGCGATTGAAGCAACTGAGTGGGTTGGTCCATATAACGACTACTTCATGAAGTTCTATGAAGCTGCCAAATTCTACTACACAGGCGGTATGCACGAGCCAGGTGGTGGTCTTGCCTTTGGCATGAATGCAAGCTGGTGGGGCTCGCTCTCTGATTGGGAGAAAGCCGTCGTAGAAGCCGCTTGTATGGAAGAGCATGCAGCCCAGTTCGAAGAAACATGTGCGCTGAACGGTCAGTACCTTGCACGCCTCGTGAATGATCACGGCGTTCAGGTTCGCGCGTTCAACGACGACGTGTGGGATGGATTTGGTGAAGCGGCTGCAGAAGTGTTCGCAGAAACCCGCGATCACTCTGCACTGGCGACCAAGATTGATGACAGTTTCCAGTCGAACCTACGGGAAATCGGCGGGTTCATGGCGGCCTTTGAAGGCACCTTTGTGAACCAGCGTAACCGGGTTCTGGAACTCATCTAATCTGATCTAATCAGAACAATTGAACTGACTTTTGGGGGCAAGGCGATGGCTTTGCCCCCAAGCATAAGTCCTAGGGGTTTTTACATTTCAGGACAGGAAAATTGCGCTTTGCTTGAGGGAGCAATGCAGCGGATTGCAGGGAATTGGGCATGAGCGATACCACAGCACAGGTGGAAATACCGGAATTTGGCGGGCCATCGCCACTTGTTCGAAGCTTTGGATGGATCATGCTGCTGGGCCTTGCTGCCTTTATGATCAACAACGTTTTGACCGTTGCTTACAAATATTCGGGCGCATGGAGCGGTTTTTCAGGTGACACTGGTGGGCTTGTTCAGCTTGGAATTTACATTGTCGCCATTGCGCTCGCGATCTTTTACGTGATGCGCACGCCCGACCGGGCCTTGCGCTTTGATGCAAAGCGCATCTCTGATTTCAATTTTTACCTGATCCGTGGCTGCTTTTTCGCGGTGCTGTTCGTGGGCGTCGTGGATGTTGCGATCTCATTCATGCGGGTGGAAAACCTGTTGGTCAATTTCCTCAGTGACGAGGTTGCACGCGGCATGGGGCGCGCGCGCTATGTCGGGGCGAATGTGCATATCCCCTTGATCATCCTTGGTTTTATCGTCGCCTTTTTCACGCGCACGCTTGGGTTCATGTGGCTGGCACTGCTGATCGTGTTGGCGGAGCTGCTGATCGTGATTTCGCGCTTCGTGTTTTCATATGAGCAAGCGCTGATGGGCGATTTGGTGCGCTACTGGTATGCGGCACTGTTCTTATTCTCCTCGGCCTACACACTGTTTGACGAGGGCCATGTGCGCGTCGATGTGTTTTATGCGGGCTTTAAGAGCCGCACGCGCGGGATCATCAATGCCATCGGCTCGATCCTGCTGGGCATGACCACTGCATGGGTCATCATCGTGATCGGCTTTAACGGCAAGACCGCGATTATCAACAGCCCGGTTGCCAATTTCGAGGTCACGCAGACCGGCGGCACGGGCATGTTCGTGAAGTATCAAATGGCGGCTTTCCTAGGGATTTTCGCCATCACCATGCTGATCCAATTTGTCAGTTATCTGTTTGAGGCGGTCGCGGATTTGCGCGACGAGCCGGGCAAACGCACACCAACGCCAATCGCGCATTAAGGAGCGGATGTCATGGAACTGTTTTTTCTAGCGCTTCTTGTTGTGATCATGGCCGTGGCCCTTGGCTCCGGCTATCCGGTGGCCTTTGCGCTGCCCGGTGCTGCGATCATCACCATCGGCCTTGCGGCCGGGGCTGGCTATATGTTTGGCGAAGGTACGGACGCCTATTTCCACTCAGGTGGGCCGCAACAATGGCTTTCGGCGGGGGTGACCAACCTTCGAGGGGTCTATTGGGAGGTTGAACGGGACACGCTGATTGCGATTCCGCTGTTTATCTTCATGGGCATTATGCTTCAGCGCTCAAAGATCGCTGAGGATTTGCTGCTGACCATGGCGCAGCTTTTTGGGCCAATTCCGGGCGGTTTGGGCATTTCGGTGGTGTTTGTGGGCGCATTGCTTGCGGCGACCACAGGTATTTTGGGTGCGACTGTTGTGGCGATGGGCCTGATTTCGCTGCCTGCGATGTTGCGCAAAGGCTACTCGCCGCAGCTTGCCACGGGTACGATTGCGGCGTCTGGTACGCTTGGGCAAATCATTCCACCTTCGATCGTGTTGATTATTCTCGCTGACCAGTTGGCCTCGGCCACGGATCAGGCGAGTACGGCGCGTAAGGCGCTTCACAAAGCCTCTACAGGTGAGCTGTCGATGCCATCGTCTTTCGATGTGGCTTCGACCTCGGCGGGGGAGATGTTCCTTGGCGCGTTCATTCCGGGCCTCGTTCTGGTTGGGCTCTATATGCTGTTCATCCTGCTCTACGCACTGGTTCGCCCGAACGCGGCACCTGCTGTCGCCTATGAGGGTGAGTACAACGCGCGCTTCTGGGGCAATGTGGTGCTGACTTTGGTGCCGCCGCTTGGCCTGATCTTCCTCGTGCTTGGCTCAATCATTGGCGGTATTGCGACAGTGAACCAAGCCGGTGCAATCGGTGCCGCTGGTGCGTTGATTATGGCGGGGTATCGTCTGACGGAGGGGCAAAAACGCTCATTCTATCCGGCTATTTTGGCGATTATTGCGCTGGCCGGGATCGCTTTTGCGCTGAGCAATTATGATATGAATATTAAAGGGCTGGCTGAGGATGGTGACCCCACAGGTATCAATATCGGGATCGCTGCTACTGTCCTTTTGATTCTTGCGCTGATCTGGAGCGGTTTGCGGACCTATCGCATCGATAACACGCTGCATGGTGTGATGATCGAAACCGCAAAAACGACATCACTGGTGTTTATCATCCTCTTAGGTGCGGCGATGCTCACAGCGGCCTTCCGCGCCTTTGGTGGCGAAGAGCTGGTGCGTGAATTCCTTCAGTCGCTGCCCGGTGGGTTCTGGTCGCAGTTCATGATCGTGATGGCGGTTATTTTCTTCCTTGGGTTCTTCCTCGATTTTATTGAGATTGCTGTGGTGGTGGTGCCGATTGTGGCGCCGATCCTACTGGCGGATCCATCCGCAAACATCACAGCCGTATGGCTTGGCGTTATGATCGGGCTGAACATTCAGACCTCGTTCTTGACACCGCCCTTTGGCTTTGCGCTGTTCTATTTGCGTGGTGTGGCCCCGTCGATTGTGAAGACAGTGCAGATGTATCAGGGCGTGATCGCGTTTATCCTGCTGCAACTCGCCGCCCTGGGGATTGTTGGATACTACCCGCCGCTGGTGAACTATCTGCCAAATCGTGTGAGCTTTCTGTCTGAGACTGCGCCACCGCCGCGCAATCCAAAGCTGCAATATTGCTTAGAGAACTATGTGAGCGAAGAACTGGCTGAGAGCAGCCAGACGGTTGATGCGATTGCGGCGGCCAAGGCGCTTGATCTCTCTGCTTTGCCTAAGGGCTTGGCCGGTGATCTGAGCGATGGGTTTGGCAATGCTGAAGCAGCACTGGGTCTTTTGACCGAAGCGTTGAAGGCAGAAAAGGATGTTGCAGCCGCAGCCGACAGCTATCGACCATTGCTCACGCAAGTGCGCCGGATCGAGAAGGAAATTCGCAAGGCTGATGCCGAGGTGAAAATTCTGGACCGTACGATTTCGCGTATGAAAGATGCGGCAGATGCGGAGAAACGGGCAGAGCTTGAGGCGGAGCGTGAGGAAATTCAAGCGCATCGCGATGAGATGGCCGCAAGCATTCCGAGCAATTGGGAGCCTGAATACGAGAAGTTCAGCGCCCTGACCAAAGCTGAGCAAACCGCGCGAACCAAGTATCGCCGGTCTGCGGATGGGGCCTATGAGGCAGGTACTGAGATGCAAGCACTGCTTGGCTCTAGCGAGGCTTTTGCTGCTCTTGAGACTGATCTGCTTGCGCTGCGTGGCCCGATTGAAAACGGTGACCCTAAAGAGGTGATGGAGGTCATCAAGGCATTGGAGTCGCGCATTGGTCTGGTTCCGGGTGCGGGCGATGTAAAATCGCCGCTGTCAAAGGCGCGTCGTGCGCTTAAGAAGAAGGAGCCGCAGATTGAAAAGGCTCTGACGGAGTTTGACAAAGCGGCGGCGGAATATGCGGAGCAAAAGATTTGGCGGGCTGAGGCGGCTGGTCTTGCACCCGGTGTTGATGCTTATGTTGAGGGCATTCGCGGCACGCTTGGTGCGCGACAGCAACAGGATCTTACGCGGGATCAGGCGCTCTACATGGCGGCCTGTACGGCTAAGCACCGGGATCTGTCGCTTAACTTCTGATGGAAATTGCGCCAGACTGAGCCATCTGTTTCTCAACGGTTGGTTCAATCTGGAGGCAAACCTCATGAAGTACCTATGTCTGGCGGCAGGAATGTTCTGTGCAGCGAGCGGCGCATGGGCGCAAAATGTGCCATTTGCGAGCTTTGAAAAAGCGTCCGCGCAAATACTGGCGGACCCACATGATTTGGTGATTGGACCGGACGGGCAGCTTTACATCGCCGACAAGTTTGCCGCGCGCGTCGTCGTGATGGATCCAGAAACGCTTGAGGTGACGGGCGTGATTGGAGACGGAAAGCTGCCGGGGGTGCATGATGTTTCGTTTCTGGCGGATGGCACTTTGGCCATTGCGGTGACCGGGGCAGGGCGTGTTTTGGTGGTGGAGCCGAGCGGCAAAGGTTCGGTCAAATACCAGCTCCCGGTGTCGCGGACCGAAGGTGTCTTGGCCCATTCAAACGGCAAGGTTTACGCCACGGATGCTGGATTTGGGGCGATCATTTCCTTTGAAGGCGATACCCCAACTGGGCTTGTCGAGGGTGGGCATTTTGGCGTGCATGACATCGCCGAGGCCCCCGATGGCACGATCTGGATCGCGGATATGGGCAATCGGCAACTGGTTCAATATAGCGAGGATCTCAAGCGCATTGGGGAGATTGACCATGCCAAGTTCGGTTTTTTGGGGCCGCGCTATCTGGATATCGACTACCTTGGCCGCATCGTTGTTGCGGATCAGGACAGCCACCGGATTTTGATGATTGATCCCAAGGGCGAGGATGGCGGTACTTTGCTGGGTGTGATTGGGGATGGCTCGCCGGGCATGGGGCCGGGCAAGTTTGACGACCCAGAAGGTGTTGCGATTTTTGGCAATCAGTATTTTTTCGCGGATTCTGATAACAACCGGATCGTGCGCTATTCTGTTGTCACGAACTGAGATCAAACGGCGTTTGGAACCACCGTGTTTGAATGTTGAGAGAGCCGCTGGCCTTTGTGCAAATCGCCAAAGCGTGCGCTTTGCCCAGATGATAGAGGGATAGGTTCAGGCCGGGGTCTTTGAGCGTGAGTTTTTCCGCGTGAACGCCAACGCCAAAGGATGAAGGCTCAAGGGTCATACCCTTCCCGCATTCCTTCATAACCGCCTCTTTCAGGGTCCACAGCTCGATCGCTGCACGTTGCTTTTGCGCTATTGGTAGCGCGTTCAAATCGGCACATTCTTTGGGTGTAAAAACCCGCTTCATCACCTCGATCACTTGATTGCCGCGTGTTAGTGGCTCTGCATCTATGCCAATCGGAGCGTCGTGGCTGACCGCGCAAGCAACTAGCCCGGTGCAATGTGTGATGTTGAATTGGGCCGAGGCATGGGTGGGCTTGCCATGGGCACCTTTCGTGAAGTGGAGCTTGTCCGCTGCGATCCCTGTCGCCTCAGATATGGCACAGCGTTGCAATGCGCGCGCAGTCGCATATTCCGCGCGGCGCTTTTGAAGCTGCATGCCGTCAAAACGGTCCCGCTCTGGGGTGTTGAGGTGATTTAGAAACCTGCTTTCATCAAGCGTCATATCGACCTGCGATAACCACAGGGTAATATCTGTTGGTCGCATAGGGTCGTATAAGAGCTGAGAGACTGGCCACATGTTTGCTGGCTATCACGGCATTTCGCGGATGTGAATTATCGGATGCAGAGGGCCGCGAGCATTGTTAACGTGCCGCGAGATCACGTGAGGAGAGCCAAGATGTTGCCAGTAGAAAACTTCGCCCGCATTGGAGAAGAAAACGCTTTTGCGGTGCTGGCGCGGGCAGGCGCCTTGGCCGCTGAGGGGCGTGACATTATCAATCTGGGCATTGGTCAGCCGGATTTCCCGACGCCCGAGAATATCGTGGAGGCAGCCGTAAAGGCGCTGCGCGATGGTCATCACGGCTATACGCCTGCCACTGGTTTGCCGCAGCTGCGCGAGGCGGTGTGCGCTGATCTGCATCGCAGGCTCGACGTTGAGGTGAACCCGGATCATGTATTGGTGGTGCCCGGTGGCAAGGTCACGATGTTTACCGCGATTTTGATGTTTGGAGAGCCGGGTGCGGAGATTTTGTATCCCGATCCGGGATTCCCGATTTACCGCTCAATGATCGAGTTTACCGGTGCCAAGCCTGTTCCCATCCCGATCCGCGAGGAAAATGGGTTTGCGTTTTCGGCTGAGGAAACGCTGGCTCTGATCACTCCGAAAACGCGCCTTATCATCGTGAATTCTCCGGCCAATCCATGCGGGGGGGTGACGCCGCGCGTTGAGGTCGAAAAACTGGTGGCCGGGCTTGCCGACTGGCCGGATGTGGCCATCATGTCGGACGAGATTTACGACCAGATGCTGTATGACGGAGAGGAGCATGTCTCCTTGCTGACGTTTCCGGAGATAAGAGACCGGCTGATCTTGCTCAATGGCTGGTCTAAGACCTATGCGATGACCGGTTGGCGCATGGGTTATTCGGTTTGGCCCGAAGCGATCTATGACAAGGCGCGCAAATTGGCGGTCAATGCCTGGTCTTGTGTGAATGCACCGGCGCAATTTGCCGCGATTGAAGCGTTGAATGGTCCGCAGGATGCGGTGGGTGAAATGTTGACGCAATTCGATCAGCGCCGCAAACGCGTAGTGGAGTTGATGAACGACTTGCCGGGGGTGAGTTGCATCACTCCCAAGGGCGCGTTCTATGCGTTTCCCAATATCAAGGAGACTGGGCTGATGGCAAAACCGCTTGCCTCTGCCTTGCTAGAAGAAGCGGGTGTCGCTGTGATCGGTGGGCCTGATTTTGGCGTATTGGGCGAGGGGTATATCCGCTTGAGCTATGCCAATTCGCTGGAGAATATTGAGGCTGCGAGCGCGCGGATTGAGCGCTATTTGCAGCAGGCTTAACAAATCACTTCTCTAGAGAAGTAACGGAGATGTCAGAGCGTAAAATCACTGTAAAGCAGTGCCTTACGATGGTTCTCTAAGGTGAGTTTTTCAGGTTTCAGGTAGATGGATCGCCGCAACTTGCTCAGCGATTGGATCGCTGGACAAGGGATGATGGCTTTCCAGATAGGTGTCTGGATCGCCCAGTTCTACCCAGTTCCCCTGACGGTAAATCTCAAGCGGCTTGTAGCGCGCTTTATAAGCCATTTTCTCTGACTGCGGCACCCAGTAGCCCAGATAGACATAAGGCAAGCCGGCCTCACGCGCGATCTCGATGTGATCAAGAATGACATAGCTGCCAAGGCTATCACAGGCCCGATCCGGGTCGAAAAAGCTGTAGACCATCGATAGGCCGTCTTCGAGCACATCGGTCAGGCAAACAGCGGTTAGATTGCGCCCATTGTCGGCGGTTTCATCTGTGTGGGTATATTCAACAACTCGGGACCGCACCGGTGTTTCTTCGACCATTGCTGCGAACTCGAAAATGTCCATATCGGCCATGCCGCCAGTCGCGTGACGAGATTCCAGATAACGGCGAAACAGGTCGAACTGCTCTTCGGTTGCCCAAGGCGATATGCCCTCGCGGCTTAGATGCGCGTTGCGTCGTTTGATGCGGCGCTGTGACTTGCTCGGCTCGAAATCTGCGACCCTGATGCGGGCAGACAGACAGGCTGAGCAGTCCGCACAGGACGGCCGGTACAGCACGTTTTGTGAGCGTCGAAACCCTTGCCGAGACAATGTGTCGTTCAGCTGTGTCGCATCAGAACTTTGTAATGCTGTGAAAAGCTTGCGCTCAACACGATCCGGCAGGTACGGACAAGGCTGTGGTGCCGTAACATAGAATTGCGGAGTGATTGGCAGTGTGTGACGCATGAGAGGACTGACTGAACCGATAACGTTTGACTAAGATTTACCGCCAAAAGTTAACGAATTGCCCTATTTAGAACAAGTTCTAATCCGCTGGGCGGTTAATTGCGGCAGAACCCATGACCAGATCGTGCAAACCCTGCCCGCGAGAGGTTCCAATCATTAAAATGACAGAAATGAGCTGCCCAATTCCGGACATAACTGCGACAGAAAAAAGCAGCGTGTGGATCGCCGCGGAGGTCGAATCGAATCGCTCTCCGGTATGGGCGCGCATCTCAATACCCAGCAATCTCATCCCCCAAGTCGCAGAACTGCGCGTGAGTGTGGCCCAGCGATAGCCAAAACCAACCGCCATTGAGATGGCAGGGGCGGCAAAGAAGCCAAGGCCAATAGTGCTGATCCCGATCAGCAGGATTGCGACGATGCTCAACACGATTGTTACAACGAAATCGATGACCCAAGCCCAAAGCCGACGCAAACTGACGCCGTCATAGAACTGAGCGTCCTGATCAGGATCAGGCAGCCCGTCATCGTACATAGCGTGGGTCGGTTGCATTTGGGGTGATCTCCGTTGTTTGGATGAGTGAGGGCCCACCCCGAAATTGGGAAGGCCCAGTGTTTAAGTCAAGCTTTAGGCCGGAACTTCTTCGCCTTTGCCTTTGATCTCGGTGTCGCGATCGTTCATGAACTGATCGAACTCGGCCTTGTCTTTGGCCTCGCGCAACCGTTCCATAAAGCCTTGGAACGCAGATTGCTCTTCGTCCAGGCGTTTCAACGTGTCATCGCGGTAATTGTCAAAGGCGACATTGCCTGTATTGGCAAAACGGGCCTTTTTCATAAAGTTGCGATTTTTGCGGTGTGCGCATCCCATGCGATTGCTCCAGATCATGTAAAAGAGGATAGCCAGTCCGACCGGCCAAAGAAAGACAAAGCCAAGAACCATAGTTGCGATCCATGCGCCTTTGCCACGGGCATCCAGCCAGTCTCGGATATCCGACAGCCAGTTAACCGGTGTGTTCATAATGGTGGGTCCTTTCTAATGTTAATGTTACTTACATTTACATAGATTGGGGCTCCGATGCGGAAGATCAAGAAGGGGACACAGATTTTTTCATTTTTTTTGCAGCCCCCTCAAATTCTTGACACAATTATCGCTGTTGGTGTTGATGATCGTTGATTGAATTACAAAGCCGCGCATGTCACGATTTTTGCCAATTCTGAGCGTTTTGATGCTTGTCCAGCACCCTGCTGCGGCAGAGGTCAGTGATATTGTGCGCTCCTCTGAAAAGACGTCTGTTTCGCTTTGTTTACAAAACAAGCGTTCCTACTCTGACTTAAAACGATTGTGCCAAGACGCATTAGAACAATCCGTTCTGACCAAAAACCAACGCCGCCATGCCCGTTATGTTTTAGGAAATGCCTTGTCTGAACTGGGACAGCACGCGCAAGCACGCGATACGCTGGAGGCGCTTGTCGGTGATTTCCCGAGCCACATAGATGCGCTGGAAGCCTTGGGCTGGGATTATTGGCAGACCGATGAGGTTGAGTTGGCGAAGCTCAAATTCGAGCAAGTTAATCAGTTACAACCCACTGCTGAAGCCATGGCGGGCCTTGCCAACATCGCGCGGCGCTTTGAAAACGACCTTGAAGGCGCGTTGTCTTTCATCAACATCGCCGTTTTGATTGACCCAGAATATAGCTGGGCGCAGCGTGAAAAGGCATGGATTGAATTTGACAAAGGGGATTTGGGGAGCGCGGCTGCAAGCTTTGATACAGCGCTGGGCTACAACAGCGAAGATATCACAGCGCTGCACGGTCGATCTTATGTCGCCTCAGAAACAGAAGAGTTTGATGAAGCCCTTGCGTTCATAAATCGCGCCATTGAGCTGGATGGCAATTATGGATGGGCCTATGCGCATCGCGGCTATGTTTTGCGGCAAATGGGGCGCAATGGTCAGGCCGTGCGCGAAGCCGAGCGTGCCATCGAATTGGCACCCGGCGCAGTCGATGGTTACTTGCAAAAAATGTTGGCACATCGCGAGCTGGGTCAGATCCCGCAGGCGTTGGAGACTGCAGCACTTGCGCAAGAAACAGGCGCAACAACCGCGCTCCTGCGTTATTGGCACGCGGATATTCTGAGCGATGACGCTCAAATGCCAAAGGCTTTGGATGAAATCGAAACAGCGATTGATGCTGGCGCAGATGCGGCCTCGTTTCATGAGCTAAAGTCATTCATCCTGCTGGAGATGGGAGAGCATGTGCAAGCTGTGGAAGCGTCACGGTCGGCTTTAACGCGGGATCCTAAATTGCCGTTTGCGGCCTATTACGGCGCAATGGCATCAATCGAACTGGGTCAACAGGAGCAAGGGTTTGATTTGTTTGATCGCGCGCTGGAAAATGATCTGCCCAAACAGCAATTCCGCTACTTCCTTGGTTTTCTCGTCGGCAAAGGGCTGATCACAAAGGCTGTCGGTATCCGCGAGAAAAACGTCCGATTTTCAGCGCCATAAAAAATGCGCTGAAATTGCTTTCAACGCATCTTAGTTTCAAAAGTTACAAACACGCTAGGATCGGTTTAAGCGACCCATGCGATCAAATCATCTACGCTTTCATGTGGTTCCATCATGAACATGTCCTCTGCGATTTCAAAAAAACCATCGGTCGTAATGTTTCCAGGTTTTTCCGAGACAGGCTCTTCAACGGGAAGAGTCACAGTTATGACATTACCGCTCTGAGTGAGAACGGCTTTTCGAACATCCGGAAGTGCCGGACATTTTTTGTGGGCTTCGATTGCAAAATCCACGAAGGCACCTTTGAGATCACAATGAATCTCGATGGATTTAAATTTAACAGACATAAGCCTTACTCCGGTTTGCATCCTTATTGAGGATGCATCTTACAATACAACTTAGGCAGCGTATGTGCGCTTACGCACACAGACACAGTCTGGAGGGCTAAATTTTCTTCGTTTGAGCTGTCGTGTATGAGGAAATGATATACCCCTATTTTTCTCATCGGGGAAGCGTGTCGAGCAATTAAGTTGCAAATTGGTTAATTTGCACGATTACAACTGCAATTATGCCGGATTAATCTAGCGCAAGCTCCGTTTGATTTTTTCAATCATTTGGTAAAATTCCCAATCCGCGCAAATAAATGCCAATACCTGATTCTAAAAGCTCCTCAGGAGAGAAGGGTGCCCGCGCCCCTGGATCGCCTCTGGAGAACAATTCCACAACGCCATGCGCGAGTGCCCAAATGTGATGTGCAACCATAGATGCAGGTGGTCTGCGATCTGGTGGAATATGTTCCGACAGGCGTGCCGCAGCATTGGTCAGTATTCCCATCGCTTGATCCGAGACGCGGGAAAGTTGTGCGTTTCCAGCAATTTGCACTCCGCTTTCAAACATTGTGATATAGTGCCCCGGATGGGAACGGGCAAAAGCGAGGTAAGCACGACCTACCGCTTCAAATGCCGCAAGATCTGACGGCTTGCCGCGATTATAGGCCTTCTCCATCAGCTCAGCAAAAATGGCGTAGCCTTCAATCGCGCCAGCTTCCAGCAATTCTTCGCGACCAGAAAAGTGGCGATAGGGCGCCGCCGCAGACACGCCGGCTGCGCGCGCTGCTTCGGCCAAGGTAAAGCCAAGCGGACCTTTCTCGACGACCAATTCCAAGGTCGCTTCGATCAGTGCTTGTCTCAAATTTCCGTGATGATAGCCGCGCCGTGACTTGCCGCTCATGAGTGATCAGCCTTCCAGCACCAGCATGTCCGGCCCGCCACAGATCTTGCTATCTGGCGCCTGTGCGATTTTTTTATCTTTTCCGGCATACTCAAACGCAGACAAAACCAGCTGCATCACTGCAATGCGAGCACGACGTTTGTCATCAGAGCGTATCACAGTCCAAGGCGTTGCAGCGCTGTGCGTGCGATCAAACATCTCAGATATGGATGTGGAATAGGCGTCCCACTCAGAAAGACCTTTGACGTCAATAGAGCTCAGCTTCCAGCCCTTAAGTGGATCGGTTTCGCGTGCCAAAAACCGGCGGAGTTGCTCGGCGCGACCGACATTTAGCCAGATTTTGATCAGTTTAATTCCGTCATCGGCCAACATTTTTTCAAACTGGGGCGTTTGGGCGAAAAACGTTTCGCGCTGCTCTGGCATGCAAAAGCCGAACACATTCTCAACCACAGCGCGGTTGTACCAACTGCGATCAAACAGCACCATTTCACCGTCGCTGGGCAAGTGCGAAACGTAACGCTGAAAGTACCACTGACCCATTTCCGTGTCCGATGGTTTGGACAGAGCCACAACACGCGCATGACGCGGGTTCAGGTTCTCTCGCACCCGTTTGATTGCACCGCCTTTGCCGGCCGCATCGCGCCCCTCAAACACCACAACCATCCGCTCGCCGCTGTCACGCATCCAACTTTGAAGCTTCACCAACTCAATCTGTAACGCCTCATAGGTCGCATCATAATCGCTGCCTTTCATGCGCTTTGGATAGGGGTAACTGTCCGCAAGAATATCCTTGGACCCATGCCCTTCAATCGCTGCACGCAAATGCGAAGCTGCGTGGCTTTCAAAGAATGCGCTGATTGCGCCGTCAAACGGTTTGCTTGTCTTGCCCATAATAGTGCCCTTGTGATCGGTTTGGCCCGAGCTTAGTCGCGTTTTGTCAGGATGTGGACCCCGGCACCATTGCGAAGTCCGACACTGCTCCGTTAGAAATGGGGGGTGAGGCTTCAAAGAACAAGGTGTTTTGGACATGGCAGATCGTCAGACGCGGGTTACAACAAGTCATTGGGGGGCTTTTAAGGTCATCACTGAAGGCGACCGCATTGTTGATACCGCAGTGTTTGAAGCGGACCCAAATCCGTCAACCATTCCCAAATCCATCCCCCAAGCTGTGCATCACAAAACCCGCGTCGCAAGGCCTGCGATCCGCAAAGGATGGCTTGAGGGCGGCTCGGATCGGGCGCGGCATCTGCGCGGGCAAGATGAATTTGTGGAGCTGCCTTGGGACGAAGCCTTGGACATTGCAGCGGCAGAGCTTGATCGGGTGCGCAGCGAGCATAGTAACGAAGCGATTTATGGCGGGTCGTATGGATGGGGCAGTGCAGGGCGGTTTCACCATGCGCAAAGCCAAGTGCATCGGTTCCTGAATTCAATCGGCGGCTATGTTTCCTCTTATGCCAGCTATTCCACAGCAGCAGCGCAAGCGATTATCCCTCACGTCATGGGCCGCTCGTTTCTGGAGTTTACCTATGGTGCGCAGAACACGTGGGCGATGATTGATGAACACACCGACACATTGGTGATGTTCGGCGGGATCAATCCCAAGAACTCGCAAGTGAGCATGGGCGGGGTGACGCGCCACGAGGTCGGCCCTTGGCTGGATAAATTTGTATCGAGCGACAAAACACTTGTGACGATCGCGCCACAGCGCACGGATGGGCCCAAGGGCAGTGAGTGGATGCCAATTGTGCCGGGCAGTGACACGGCCATGATGCTCGGGCTTGCTTACGTGCTGGAAAGCGAAGGTTTGGCGGATCAGGCTTTTCTGAAGCGTTGCACATCAGGCTACGAGAAATTCCGCCCTTATCTCTTGGGGGAGGCCGATGGCACGCCCAAAACCCCGGACTGGGCGGCA
>CAZQMR010000058.1:0-16872 GCA_964594465.1 uncultured Rhodobacterales bacterium | reverse complement strand
CCCAAATCGTCAACGATGAAGACGCCGCCGGAGGCTTTGAGCTGAAGCGGAGCCTGATAGGTGCGCGACACCGGATTGTAATTGAGGTCGAGCATGTCCAGGGTCAGCTCGCCGCCGGTCATCACAGTGGGGCGGGTGCATTTGACATAGCGCTGATCAAAGGGCGCGGATTTGCGGATTGAATTTACGTCGCCTGTGCTGTCTTCCACATCAGAATGCACGATAGGGTCATAGACGGAGATCACCATACCTGCATATTCGATGAATTTCGGAATGTAGATTTTATCACCCAGAGCGTCGCGAATTCCGTTTGAAATTGAGGACTTACCGTTGCCCGGTGGGCCGTAAAGCAGGATGGATTTGCCGGAATTCACCGCAGGGCCAAGCTGGGGAAGGAGGTCGGGCGGGAGCACCAGATGGGACATGCTGTTTTCGAGCATATCGTTGGTAATGGTCACATCGCAGATTGATTGGCGCTGAGTTTGAGTGCGGAAGTCTTCAAGCGAGACGGGAAGCGCGCCGTAATATTCGGACTGGGTCAAAGCATCAAGCGCACGCGCTTTGCCGCCATCGGTGAGTTGATAGCGCAACTGCGTAGCGCCGGTTGAGCCGAGCTGACCAAGAGTTTCTATGAGGCCTTCAGTGCGGGCCTGATCAATCAATTCCTGTGCAATGGGGACGACCACGCCAAGGCTATCCGCGATGTCGGTGGTGCCGCTCAGGTTTTGGCGGAAGATTGTTTTGAGCAACACGTCGCGCATAAGCACTTCTGAGAGGCCAAGATCAGCGGCCCTTGTTGGCGCAATCGGCGGGCGCACTGCGCTACGCTGTGCGTGGCTTTCGTCAACATCGCTCTGGTCAACATGCATGTTCATGATCGGCCCCTTGTTTTGTCTTAAACTTGGGAACGTTTTAACCAGCGATTTGTGTGGAAAATGAGGCGTAGCTTGCTGAAATTGAATGTTTTTCCAGCTTCGCTACTGCATTGATGCCGCGATCATCTTGGAGATCGGTAGCTTGCCCAACGCCATTAGCAAAAGGTAGATCGCAAGCGAGGCAGAGATGCCTGTTCCCATTGGAAAATGCGATGAGCTCCAAGACACCCAATCAGGCGTCGCACGTCGAATTGGCGGCATCGCGCGTGCAGATCGGTGGATGACGAGGGAAGCGATTTGGCAGACCGCAAAAATCAGGAAAAAATCCTGTGCGCGTTCAAAGGCGATAAAGGGCGCGAGTGCTGCGAGCAATTTGGCGTCGCCGCCACCCATCTTGCCCATAGCATTGAGGCCGAATGTGATCACTAGAACCACGACACCTGCGAGGAGTTGCCAGCCGAGTTCGGAAAGCGACAAATAGACCAATCCATAAACGCAAAACACCCCAACAAGCCCGAGGCAGAGCCAGTTGGGGATGCGCATGAATTTGAGGTCGCTCCAGGTTGCGTACAAGCAAAAGGGAAGAGCGACCACAAAGAGTAGCCAATGATTGGCGTCTAGCATCGATATTCAGACCTAGTTGAGCACCACTTTATCAAGAGCGGCGAGGTTGTTCGCAGCCTCCTTGAAGTGTCGTGGATGGGTATCCACGGCCATCTCAAACAGCCCACGGGCAATATCATAGTCGCCATTATTTGTCGCAATTATGCCCAAATTGTGGAGAAGTTGTGCTTCTTCAGTTTCACTCATGCGCATGATTGGCAATTCGTAGTTTTTGCGAATGCCGCGCGAGCGCACGAGGTTGTTTTTGGCAGAGAACATGTTTGGATCAATGCTGATCGCTTCCAAGAAGTATTCCTCAGCCTTTTTGTTTTGACCGCGTGCGAGCTTTGACATGCCCCAGTTGTTCATCACAGGTGCGGGATTGGTTGTCAGGCCTGCGGCGGTTTCATAGAAACTATCGGCCTTTTTCCATTCCTTGGAATTGTCCGCAACAATCGCCTCTAGAAGGTAGCGTTTGTAGGTTTCGACAGTGGGGGGGACTGCATCAAGCTCGACCTTTGCTTCGTCAAGATTGCCCGAACGCATCAATGCATCAGCATAGGCGATGCGGTCATCTGAGGTCGATTGCGGCTTTGCCACCAGCTTTTTGTAAACCGGGGAAGCCTCATCATAGCGACGGGCCCGCACGAGGCTTTGCGCCAAGCCGCGTTCAAAATCGATCCGCTTAGGGTTTTTGCGCAAGGCCTCGCGGAAATAAATCACCGCTTCATTGGGATCCGCTGCGGTCAGCATGATGTCGTTGAGCTCGGTTGCGTCGATCACATTGACGTCGCCGTCGAGCGTTGGGTTGCCTTTGGTGTTCATGGCTTCACAGCCCGCGAGCGCAATAGCTCCGCAAAGCGCCAAAGCACTTTTTGCCACGAGTGAGTTCATGGGTCCTGCTCTCTATTTTTTGGGCGTTCCCAGTAGCAGGTAGCGCCCGTTGCCTCGTCTCACCAGCCGGAAGTCCGAATTACGCGCTGGTTTGTCGGCTCTGGCATTATTACGATTGTCAGTAGCCAACAGGAAGTTACGCCATACTTCCTCAGATTGCCCGTTATCGAGCGCAAAAGCCATATGAAATGCCTGATAGGCTTCTTCTGTTTGGTTTTGTTCTGAGTATACCACACCCAGATTGTTCCAAGCTGACCCGTATTGGTCGTCTTTGGTGACGGCGCGTTTGAGCAGTTTTTCGGATTGTTTGAGGCGGCCAAGCTTGAGATTTACAGTGCCAAGGGAGCTTAAAACTTCGGGTGTGAAGCCTTGTTGGCCAGCGGCGCGGTTGTAGGATTTGAGCGCAAGCTCGTATTCGCCGCCTTCCATCAGGCGGTGACCAATGGCCAAGTGCTCCGCGTTGTCGCCACCCGCAGCAGGGCCAGGCGCAAATCCATCTTTGCTATATGGACCGCATCCCGCCAAAAGCGCCGCAAGCGCTATCGCCGCCGAAGAGGCGCGGATCATTGCCCGCCCAGTAGGTTTCTATAAATGTCGAACATGCTTGGCCCCACCAAGATGATAAGCAGTGGGGGTACGGTAAAGAGCATTGTGCCTACGGTCAATTTGGTCGGCAGCACGTTTGCTTTTTCCTCAGCGCGCATGACCCGTTTGTCACGCATTTCTGAGCCATAGACCCGCAGCGCATCGGAAATGGATGTACCGAAGGTGGCGGACTGGACCAGAACGGTCACGAAGGATGACACATCATTCACACCGCAACGCTCGCCCATATCGCGAAGCACTGTCACGCGGTCCTTACCGGCGCGCATCTCGTTTGAGACAATCTCGAATTCCTCGGCAAGGGCAGGGTAGGAGAGCTGAATTTCCGTCGCAACGCGCAGAATGGCTTGATCGAGGGACTGACCAGCCTCGACACAGACAAGCATCAGATCAAGCGCGTCGGGAAAGCCATTGGTAATCTCTTCTTGGCGCGTTTGAATGCGGCGATTGACCCAATAGGTGGGCAGGTAGTAGCCAATGACGCCGGGCAGAGCCACGGACATAACGATGGTGTTAATGCCCGGATCATCATTGCGCATGAAAACCGAGAGCACACCGAAAAGCAGAAATCCAATGCCGAGCAGGAAGCGGGAGAGGTGGAATGTTGAAACAGCAGAGCGGCCACGATACCCAGCTTGCACCAGTTTCAGGCGTGTCGCACCCAGCTCGTCTTTGTCTTTGGGCTGCAAGAAACCCGCAAATTTATCGAGATTGACCGTGCCGCTGTCATAGCGCAGGCGCACCGTATCCGTTTTCTCTGCACCACCGGGCGCACGAATGGGGCCGCGCACGCCGCGGGTGTTAAGTTTGTCTAGCGGATCAACAGGTTTGCGCAGCAGGATTGGCACAGACATCGCAACAAGCACGGTGCCGAATATGCCCAATACAAAGAAGGGGCCAAGCGGGCCAAATGCTGCGATTAAGAATTCCCAGCTATAGGCCATGGTTTCAAATGCACCCATGATCAGACCTTAATATTAACCATCATGCGCATGAACAGCACATTGATGACAAGGAGAATACCGACAACGATGGCCGCTGGCACGAAGAACTGTGAGGCTTGCACCTCGTCGTAATACCCCGGTTGAAGCACATTGATCATAACAAGTGCGAGCAGAGGGAAAACCGACAAGAACCAACCGGACCAACGCGCTTCAGCTGTGATGGCTTTCACGCGGCGGAAGAGTTTGAAGCGGGCGCGGATCACTTTGGCCAAACCGTCGAGGATCTCCGCAAGGTTACCACCGGACTGGCTTTGGATGTTCACAGCGACCGCCAGGAACTTCAAATCTTGCACATTGACGCGCAGCGCCATTTTTTCGAGGCTTTCGTTGATGTCCATGCCGTAAGTGGCTTCGTCGCCAATCATTCCGAACTCAGAGCCGAGCGGGTCGGGCATTTCCTGCGCCACGATGCCGATGGAGCTGGAAAACGGATGGCCCACGCGCAACGAGCGCACGATCAGCTCTACCGCATCTGGCAATTGCTCCTCAAAGAGCGCGATGCGTTTCTTCGCCTTGTTATTTACCCAAGTATAAACAACGCCGTAACCCATGACGAGCGAGACACCGATGCGGATGGGCAGACTGGCGCCAGTCATAACGGTAAGCAGCAGGAAGCTTACGGCGGCCACCACGAACATGACCATAATCAGCTGTGGCGGGGTAAAAGCGATGTTGGCTTGGGCCGCTTTTTCCGACAGAGGTGACAAGACCGGGAGGCCAATCGACGTGCGGTGTTGTTCACGCTCACGGCGCAAAGTGTTGAGCACTTCTTCCGGATCTTCGCCGTTTTCAAGCAGCTCAAGGCGGCGGTTGACGCGACCCTCAAGGCGGACCGATTTGCCAAAGATCAGAAGGTAAATACCTTCGACCATGAACAAAACGCCCGCGAAAATCAGTGCATAAATAAGGGGTTCGAGACTCATAACGTGTACTTCCGGGCCGCTTAGCTGGCTTGCTTCTTGTGGGTCGAGTAAATGCTTGTTGGCAAATCATAGCCCCATTGTTTGAAGCGTTCTGAATAGGCGGAGCGCAGGCCGGTTGGCGTGAATTCACCGAGGATCTTCCCGTTTTCACCCAAGCCAAAGCGCTCAAATTTAAAGATTTCCTGCATGGAGATGATCTCACCTTCCATGCCTGCAAGTTCTGTTATCGAGACCATGCGGCGCGACCCATCCTGAAGACGCGAGACCTGCACGAGCAAGTTCACCGCCGAGGAAATCTGCGCTCGGGTCGCTTTGAGCGGCATCTCAACGCCGGTCATTGCGATCATGTTTTCCAGACGCGCAACCGCATCGCGTGCGGAGTTCGCGTGAATGGTGGTCATGGAGCCGTCATGGCCCGTGTTCATCGCCTGCAACATGTCAATCACTTCGTCGCCGCGTGTCTCCCCCACGATGATGCGGTCCGGGCGCATCCGAAGGGCGTTGCGCAAAAGATCGCGCTGGGAGACTTCGCCTTTGCCCTCAACATTGGGTGGGCGGCTTTCCATGCGGCCGATATGGATCTGCTGAAGCTGAAGTTCCGCCGTATCCTCGATGGTGACGATGCGCTCGGCATTGTCGATGAAGCTGGACAATGCGTTGAGCGTCGTTGTCTTGCCTGAACCCGTACCGCCGGACACGATCACGTTAAGGCGACAAGCAACCGCGGCCTGCAAATAGGCGGCCATGTCTTCGGAAAACGCGCCAAAGTCGACCAGCTCGTCAATGCCGAGCTTTTCTTTCTTAAACTTACGAATTGAGACGAGCGCGCCATCAACTGCACAAGGCGGGACCATTGCGTTAAAGCGCGATCCATCAGAAAGGCGCGCATCCACGTAAGGATGACTTTCATCGACCCGGCGTCCCACAGCAGAGACGATTTTGTCGATGACGCGCATCAGGTGCTTTTCGCTGGCAAATTTTGTGTCTGTCAGTTCCAGCTTACCGGCGCGTTCCACAAACACTTGGCTGTGGGAATTGACCAAAATATCGTTGACGCTTTCGTCTTTCAAAAGCGGCTCCAGCGGGCCGAGCCCGACAACCTCGTCATAGAGGTCTTGGATCATCAACTCGGTTTCGCTGTTGTTCAAAACAACGCCCAGCTCGCGCAAACCTTCGCCCGCAACAACGTGGATCTCGCGCTTTAGATCTTGCTCAGAGACCTTTTCAATCGCGGCCAGGTTCAGGGTTTCCAACAGACGCTTGTGCAATTCGATTCGCACATCCAGCAGCTTTTCGCGTCGCTTAAGATCGCGTGAGCGTTCCGCTTGTTGTTCAGGAGTGGATTTGTCCGCAGGATTGGCCTTTGCCGAACGCTCGCTTCGCGTGTTTTGCGGCTTGGGCGCCTCCTCCTCGACCGCTACAAGAGCGGGCGCTTCAACTTCTGAACTGGAGCCAGAGCCCTTCTGGTATCTGCGAAACATTTTTCAGCACCCCTATGCCACGGCGGATTTTTGGTCTTCAGCCAAGTCGACCAAAGCAGTCGCTATCTTCTTAATCTCTTTTCTAAGGGCATTTTTGGGCGAATTTTCGGCCAAAGGAAGGCCTTGATCGCAGGATTGGGTCACAGTTTTGCCACCTTCTGGCAAAAGGATATTAATATCGATGTCCAAACTCTCAGCTAGACGTTTCACACGTGCTTTGCCGTTCATATCGGCGAATCCCGGTGCGCGGTTCAATGCGTATTGCACTTTTTCAACCGGAAGGTCTTCGGCCTTAAGCGAGCGAAGGAAGCGCAACATGTTCTGGGCCGAGCGCATATCGACCTCCATGATGCAGAAATATGTCTCCGCCATTTGGAGTACCGTTTCAGACCAGTTTGTAAGGGCCTGAGGCAGATCTACGATGACAAAATCGTAGGAATGTGCTGCGGTTTTTAGGATTTTTTCGATCTCCTCTTCGCTGACAATGTCGTAGGGCAACACATCAAGCGGGGAGGTTAGCACGGCCAGCCGTGTCTTGAACGAGGTCAGCGCACCGGCAAGGCTTTCGTCATCCATGTTTGCGGCATCGGTCAGCAGCTCATAAATCGCTTCGCGCCGGGGCAAATCGAGGAAGGTTGAAACTGATCCGTACTGGAAGTTGAAGTCCAAAATGCAGACCCGTTTTCCGGTTTTTTTTGTGTAGAGCGCCATTTCCCAGGCCAGATTGACCGCAAATGTGGTCGCCCCAACCCCGCCTGATACCCCGTAGACCGGCATGATCAAGCCATTGCGATTGCGGTTGGCAGATGATTCGTCGCTCGAATTTGCACTGCCGGTCATACGAAGACGATCAATGCTCTCCATCAAGGCCCCGTCTGGCAGGGGATAGGGCGCGAAATCGTTGGCCCCGAGACGCATCAATTGATGAAGCGCAACGGGAGACACATCATGCGCAATCAGCAGGACTTTGAGCCCTGCTGATTTTGAAATCTTGATCATGTCAGCAGCTGCGGACAGGTCCTCTTCGTCGGATTTGTCGACGGCGACAATCACAAACTCAAGTTCTTCGGGCTTTGAAGAAATCGCTTTGGCACCGTCCTTGAAGTCGAAAGAACTCCAAGAACCATCCATTACATCGTCCAGATCCTCTACCAACAGATCAAAGCGACGTATGTCATTCGCAACCGCGTAAGCTTCGACCGGATTTTCTTTAGATTTGAGGATCGCCATTCAGTTCAGCCCTTAGTTCCCAAGATGCTCCCCCACCAATGATGCCGAAACAGTTGGGGCCGTTCCGTCTGACGTGGAGCCAAAAAATGTCTTCAACCACCGAAACGAGACTAACTGGCGCGATTGGTCGAGGGTGACGGTTACCAAAGGAATGTAGGATTCCGTCGCTCGGCCAAGGCCGCTGTCAGTATACGTTATGGTCAGGTCGCCGGGCAAGATAGATCCCGGAGCCATATCCATAACAGCATCGTATATTGCAGTAAATCGCTGTGCATTACATCCGCTGGCAGGTGATGTATCTAAGTACGTACCGCCGCGGCAGGAAATCTCGGCAATTTCAGCGCATAAGCCAGAAGGCTGACAAGGTGTGCCAGATTGGGTCCCGGTTGCATAGTTTGTGGTGATATCCCCTGCCGTATCGCGCGAGAGGCTGTAGGTGACAACTTTTCCGTGCTGCACCAAGGCGTCCGGGACGGGAAGGCGGGTAATCGCTTCGCGCACGCCACGCTCAACGGCTTTTTGTGACGTAAGCGTCCAAAAGAAATCGACGGAGAGCAGAAAAACGAACCCGACCAACCCGATCAATACCGGAAAGACAATGACAAATTCGACTGTCGCGTTGCCGTCCTCGTCCTTTTTCAGGAAGCGGCGAATGTTCTGTGGTGAGAAACGTGCCATGATCAACCTCCTGAATTAATCGTTGATGTTTCAACTGCGGTTCCGGTGCGTCGCCAGAACTGGCTTGACCGCATCGTGATGAAGGCCTCATCAGGCTCGTAAAAGCCAGTCATGCGCAACAGCGGGAACGGCACCTCGGCGCTGATATTCACTGTCGCACTGGTCGCTGTCACCTGTGGGTTTACCGAAATATTGTTGGCCTTGTTGCTGATTTGATCCCTGACCAAATCCTGTGCGCGGTTTATGAAGTAGAAATCCAAAGACCCATCGCTGTTGAGCGGAGTGCGTGCCAAGTACCTTGCCGCGTCACGGGTCGCAGAATCCAAGGCGTTGCGCACGCGGATTGCATTTCCGTACTGGACAGAAAAGACCATCATCGCAAGCAGCAAAGGCAATGCGATAACGAACTCAACTGTAACCGCCGCGCGTTCATCGCGAGCAAAGTTGCGTATCATGTCAAATGTAGAGTGCACCACTGAGGACCCTCTTTAGTTTTAGGCCCCACACCATCGGTGGTTAGTGCACGAAAATAGTACAGAAATCAACTATTTTCGTGCGTAGATCATTCAATTTCGGCAACAATTTCTGAGCCACTGTCTCTTGTGTACTCGCCGTAGACAATTCTTGCACGTTTACCATCCATTCCGTCCCCCACATAGCGCGACGTAACACCAGCAACTTGCGTAACGGTCCGGCGATTCCTTCGCTCAGGTTCTTGTGTGAAGACGATTGGTTGGGTCTCGCCAAAGGATGATACGGCCTTCAAGTGCGACCTTGAAACGCCGCGGCTGGTCAAGTAACGCACGACAGCCTGCGCACGGCGCAAACCCAGGCGGCGATTGGAAGCGTTTGAGCCAACCAGATCCGTGTGTCCAAAGACTTTGAACACAACGCCCGGGTTCTGACGGATCCAAAGCGCTTGGCGATCAAGGATCGCGGCCGCAGAGCCATCAATCCGGGATGAGTTGAACTCAAAATTGATCATCGAAGGTGTTTCGCGCGCAAATTTTGCACCCAAATTCTGTAGCGCACGTCCGTCAATGTAAGCCTGTTGGGCAAATTGGTTCGCGGTATGCGCCTGCCCGAAGCTGATCTCATTTTCCAGCGTGCCGGATTGATGCTCATAACAGCCCGCCAGAGCGGTAGAAATTGCGAAAAGTCCGGCGATTTTGATCTTGCTTGACATGGTCATCACTCCATCACGTATCCGTAAGAGCCTTTGAAGTCTTGTTTTGCGACTTCGCGGGCAGCAGGGTTGCTGCCTTCGGTTTTGCCAAAGAGGAAAAGTTCTCGCTCTGTTGGAATGCGCGTACGATCTGTTGGCAAACTTAGAGCTTCCCCTGATGTTGGGGTCACAAGATGCGGTGTCACAATGACGACCAGTTCAGATTGGCGACGCGCAAATTCGGTAGAGCGGAACAATGCGCCCAGAATTGGGATATCGCCAAGCCATGGCACCTGACCTTTGACATCAGAGAAGTCATCTTGCAAAAGTCCAGCAATTGCAAAGCTTTGGCCGTCTCGCATCTCGACCGTGGTCACAGCTTTTCGCACCGAAAAGCCGTTCACTGTGATGCCGTTTGTCTCAACCGCCACCGAGGTGTCGATTGCGCTGACTGTAGCGCCGATTTCAAGGTTGATCAGGTCGTTGTCTACAACGGTTGGCTTGAAAAGCAGGTTCACACCAAAAGGACGATACTCAACTTTGACCGAACCGTCCTCAACGACGGGAATTGGATACTCACCGCCTGCAAGGAACTCAGCATCTTGTCCTGAGATCGCGACGATATTTGGCTCAGCCAAGGTGCGGACCATGCCTTTGGTCTCAAGCGCTTCGATCAAAAGCTGAATGGCGGTGCCACCCGCGGCAAAACCGAAGCTATACGCGCCGTTTGCTGGACGTGCGGTTGAGGCAACCGTGTCCGGATCCGCGTCGAACGCATTTCGGAAGTTGCTGCCTTCCTGAAAAAAGCCGTTTGAGCCGCCAAAGTTGCCATTGTTGCCCAAAAGGCTGGTAATGCCGACGCTTGTGCGCAGGTTTTTGGCAACCGAGCGCTGCATTTCTGCAAAGCGCACTTTTAGCATAACCTGCTGTGTGCCGCCGACGGTCAAAAGATTGGTGACGCGGTCCGGGGCGTAGCGATTGGCCAAAGCCAAAGCGCGTTCAACCTTGCGCGCACCCGTCACAGTACCCGATAGCACGATGCCGTCATTGGCGGTGCGTACTTCGATGCGTTCTTTGGGAAGCACCTCGCGCAAGCGTTCTTTGAATTCCGCGATGTCAGGGGAGACACGTACATCCACATTCGTGATCAGATCACCGTTTGGCCCAAGCAATGTCAGCGTTGTGCGTCCTGGAACCTTGCCTAGTACATAAAGGTTACGGTCCGACAGGGCTGCAACATCTGCAATGCCTGGATTGGCAACAGAAACCTCTGCAAACGGGCGGTCACTTTCCATCACAACCGCTCGGTTAACCGAAACAGCAATGTTAGAGGACGCGGCACCGCGCATCACGCGCAAAACGTTTTCTTGCGCCGAAACGGTAAAGGGAGTCGTAAGGGTGGCCGCAATCAGGCCGGCCTTGATCAGGCTTTTGATTATCATGTGATCCTGCCTCTCAAAATCACTGCTGCTCTCGAAATGGGTCATTTTTCGCCCATAGATTGCGAGTAGGATGCAAGAGCGCAGCAGATTAATCAAGAATCTTGGGCCATTTTCAATGTCTTATAATCAGACATTGATGTTGTTAAGCCACAGGGGCGGACTGTGATACCTTATTCTGGGCAGTCAGTCGGGACGACCACAACATCTGCGCCTTTGCGCAGTTTGATCGTGCAAACTTGTTCGACGACTTTCTTCTTCTTAACAACTTTTTCGCGGCCGATCAGGGCATCTTGGTCAACTTCGAGCTGTCCGATGATGCTTTCGTCCTCGGCGCCGCGCAAGGACAAGGCCAATTTGCCAGTGTTCTGTGCTTGGGTCAGGGCAGCAACGCGTTGGGGGGATACTTCGACTGTAACGGTACGCGCAACGATAGGACGGTTGCGGTCAACATCAGCAATTTGGTCGATAGCGATCAGGCTTACGTTTTCGATGATCAGCTTTGTGATCGGAGCACCACGGTCACGCCCGGTCCAGAATACATCGACCCTGTCGCCAGGCTGCAAGAAGCCGGACACACCAGAAGCAACATCAACACGCAGGGTAAAGGCGCGCATGCCTTTGGACAGGCGCGTGGACACACCAGCGTCCTGACCGAAGTCGGTCACTTTCGTTTTCAAAATAGCTTCGCCGCGCTCCATAGTGCGCAAAACCGAACGTGGTTCTTCGTCCTTGTCGCCAAACAGGGCTTCAAGTGACTTGAATGCGTTTTTTGGCTGCGTGTTCAGCGGCCATTTTACGAGCTCAACGTCTTTACGGCGCAACAATTGGCCGTAGCGGAGCTCTTTTGTCTTCACGATCACAACATCGCCCAGCTTCAGGGCTTGGGCGGTCTGCTTGCGCAGCTTGTTCAGCTCTGCACGATCCGCCTGGAACACTTGGCTGGCCATGTAAACACCAAAGCCGGCAAGGCCAATGCCTACCAGAAAGACGAGAGCAAAGAGAAGTCGCATCGGTTTCCCCACCAGTGGATCGTTTGGTAGCAGCTCGCATGATTTACGCGAAAAGCTAAGGATTTCTTACGTACGTTTCATCTCAAAAGCCAGTCATTTACTGTAAATTGAGTGGCGCATCTACCTCAGATCATTCTTCTGAAGCACCAATGCCAGATTGTACGTTTTCTAGACGCATGGCGTTGTTGATGTCTGCCGCGATGGAGGCAAATCCACCTTCGATTGTGGCACTCATCGCGAGAACCATACCAACTGTTGCGGCGGTCAACATGACCCAGTCTACAGTCACTGCGCCGGATTCGTCGCGGGCAGTTTCTTTGATTTTTTTCAAAAACAACATAATCATTCCTCTTGAGCTTTGCTCAATGTTATCGCTACCCAAACACCGGATTTTCCGGCTAAAACTCGTAAATGTCGGCGCACCAAGCCGAATAAAGCCAAGAGTTTCAGTGAAGGCAGGATACATCCCTGCCTTCACAGTTCGTTAATTCAGCTAGGCTTAACCGCCAGTGCCTGTGCCTGCGTCACCGCCTGTGCCTGCGTCACCGCCTGTGCCTGCGTCACCGCTTGAGTCTGCGGCGCCTGCTGTTGCGCCTTCAAGTACGCCTACGATGTCGGCACCAGCACCTTGGATGCCGCCAGAGATAGTTGCGACAAGCGCACCACCGATTGCGACCATAGCGGCTGTAAGAACAACCCAGTCAACAGTTACCGCACCAGCTTCGTCGTTTGCGAATTTTTTCATATTGAACAATTTCATCTCGTATTCCCTCCAAGGATTTTGAGCACTTCATTTTAGGATCGATCCACCCAGAATTAGGCGAAACGTTTAAGGTCTACTTGCCTGGCTCATTTAAACGCCTCACGGCCATCCAGGGTTGCGTTCCAGTATTCTTTGTCACGAGGCGTTCTAACCGCGCCATCACCTTAGACATCTAAATTCGGGCGGAATTTGGACATCCGGAAAATTTTCAGAGAAATTCAGTCTAGACCGGTTTTTTCCAAAAATTTACGTTTCAAAAACAATATCTTACAAAAATTAACCAAGGCCAATCTTTTTTTCGAAAATCGTGCAATTTGGTTTTGTTTTGAGTGAATTTGGCTGTTTTGACGCAATTTCCAGCGGTTTCGAGGCTGAAATCTCCTTAGATTTCTGCCGTCTGAGCAGAATCCTAAGATTCCCTTTGGCCATCGAGTGCAGTAGAGTCGTGGGAGGAGGGCCCGAGTGACCAAATTCTTTCACGTTTTGTTTTATGCAGTCGCCGTTGTGTCGCTGGCCGGATTTCTTTTGGCAAGTGCGGCGGATGCACAGGTGCAGTTCAAGCGGGTCAAGCCGCCTGCACCTGGCACAAAAAAACGCATCACTATTCAAGTCACTGCACCTTGGCCCCCGCCCGTGTCGGAGAAAAAGCCAGAGAGTGCGCCCGATGTGACTGTCTCTGCCCCTCAGGCGCCAAGCAATGGTGAGACAGAGCATGCTTGGTTCTGGGATGTCATTTCCCCCAAGCTTGATGAGGCCGACCCAGAACGCATTGAAACAGCATTGTCCCATCTGAATGCCCATAAAGGGGGCACGTCTAAATATGGCATCTCCGCCAAGCGGATGGAAAAGACCGCGGCCACGCATGGCCTGAGCATATTGAAGGCGACGTTGGGGAAATCTATTTCGCCCGCCTTTGTGCTCGCAGTTATTGAAGTAGAAAGTGGCGGCAAAGTTCTGGCTGAGAGCAACAAGGGCGCTCAAGGTCTGATGCAACTTATACCCGACACTGCCAAACGCTTTGGGGTAAAGGATGTTTCTGATCCCACGCAGAATATCACCGGCGGGGTCAAATACCTCGACTGGTTGCTCAAAAAGTTCAAGGGCGATCCGCTCTTTGCATTGGCTGGGTATAATGCTGGCGAAAATGCCGTGCTCAAGAACAAGGGCGTGCCGCCCTATGTCGAGACCCGCGCTTATGTTCCCAAAATTGTCGCGGCTTGGGGCATTGCGCGCCAGTTTTGCATCACGCCTCCTAGACAAGTTCGGGACGGCTGTGTTTTGAAACCTGAATTGGTTGCCAAGAAGTGAGGCAGGAGCGCAAAACTCCCCTCATCGTCGATGTGGACTTTTCGCTTTTGCGCACGGACATGCTGTTTGAGTGTTTCTGGAGCGCTCTGGGCCGGGCACCATTTGCGACAATTCTTGCTGTGCTCATGACGCTACATTCGCGTGCCCAGCTCAAGCGTCGGCTGGCACTGCTTGCCAAGATCGATATCAGCCTGCTGCCGATTAATCAGGATGTCGTGGATTTGATTGCTCAGGCGCGCGCAGAAGGGCGTGCAGTCTATTTTGCGTCTGGCGGAGATGAGTTGGTTGTTAAGGCACTGGCCAAACATCTTGATCTTTCGGATCATCACTTCTCGTCAAACGGGGTGGTAGATATGACCGCCCAAAACAAAGCCCGAACCTTGGTGCGCTGGTTTGAAAGTGGCGGTTTTTCCTATGTCGGTGATCGTATGGCAGATGTGCCGGTCTGGGAAGAGGCCGATAAAGTCTATGTTGTCGGAGACAGTCCTGCAGTGGCACAGGCGGTCAAACGGCTCAAAAAGGAAGTGATCTTTTTGGGTGGCGGCTGGCATATGCTTGATCTGTTGCGCTCGATGCGAATGTACCAGTACATCAAAAATGCTCTGCTTTTGCTGCCAATCCTCGCAGCACAGCGCACGGATATCTACAGCTTCACCAATGTCTTTCTGGGCGTAATCGCGTTTTCGATGGTGGCGTCCTCTATCTATATTGCGAATGATCTGTTCGATCTGGATTCAGATCGACGTCATGCGTTCAAGAAAAACCGCCCCTTTGCATCTGGCGCTGTGCCCATCCCCGTCGGTATGCTGGCAGGTGCCTTGCTTGGGTTGCTTGGGTTGCTGATTGCAGGCTCTATGGGCCGCGATGTTTTTGCCGTTTTTATCGCCTACATCGTTTTGTCCTTTGCCTATTCGATGGGGCTCAAACGCATACGTTGGGTCGATATTGTGATCCTTACGGCACTTTATACGATCCGTGTGATTGCTGGCGCTGAAGCCGCGAATATACCAGTTTCGCTTTGGCTTCTTGCGTTCATTATTCCGGTGTTTTTGTCGCTTTCTGCGGTCAAGCGCATGACAGAGCTTGCGCGAACCAGTCGATCCACAGCGTTGCCGGGGCGTGGGTATACACGCGCAGATCGCTCCAACCTGTTCTTTCTTGCGCGCTCAATGGCGGTGATCGCAGTGCTGATGTTTGTGATCTACACCTTTTCCGAAACCGCGCTGTCTCTTTATACTGGGATTTGGGAATTGCGATGGTGCGCGATCCCTGTGTCTGTCTGGCTTTACCGCATGATATATACAGCGCTTGATGGAAAGCAGGACTACGATCCAATCAGCTTTGCCATTCGCGATAGGGTTTCCCTTATGCTGTGCGCTGTTACCGTGCTGGGCCTTTACAATGCGGCGGCCGTGCCAATTCCAAAGTTCTGGTAGCCTGTTAACACTTCTCACGAATTGCTGACGGCTGCTCACTGCCATGTGAGATGACTTTATTTCAGATTTTTTGAAACGCGCCATACTGTGTCTTCATTAAGGCGTAGCCAGTAATTGCGTTCAGTAATCCAAAGGGGGGAAGCACTGAGGTTCTAGCAATGTAAGTAAACATGGCCTGACCCGGTCCGCCCAACACCGCTCCGAACACCACCACAACCGATCCCTTCGGGAACGGGCGCACGTTTTGTGCTCAAAACAAGGAAAAGACCATATGTTCAAAACATCAAAACTCAAATCCGTATCTGCCCTGGCACTTGGCCTGGCGCTTGCAGCGGGTGCCGCTCAGGCCACATCTTTGAAAATCACAGTTGTCAATCAAGCTAGCGAGGGCGGCATTACGTTCACTCCGCTTTACACGGCCATTCACGACGGCTCCTTTGATGCCTTTAATCCGGGCGAAGCAGCCTCAGCTGGTCTTGAAAAACTGGCTGAAGAGGGTGATCCATCGGTGGTTGCGAGCGAACGCCAGGCCGCAGCGCCCGGCTCCCAAGGGGGCGTCGCATTTGGGACCGACGGCTTTGCCGGCGCACCCGTGATTGAGCCGGGCGAGACCGCATCCGTGCGCATCAACAATGCGGATTCAGCCAACCGCTATTTCAGCTTCCTGTCTATGATCCTTCCATCCAATGACACGTTCATCGGCAATGAAGGCGCAATGGATTACGAGATTTTCAACGCGGCAGGTGACTTTCTGGGTCCACAAACCATTCAGGTGACAGGCGCCCATATCTGGGATGCTGGCACGGAACAGAACACTGTAACTGGCGCACCGTTCATACCGATGAATGATCCAACGGCCTTGGACGAAGGTGGGTTTGTAACGGCTGGTCAAAGCCTTGCCAATTTTGACGGGATCACAGTTGCAAACGGTCAGGTGATTGACGCAAACCTGTTCAACTTCCTTGCGAACCCGGCTGGCTTCAACGTTGCAGAAATCCGCATCGAAGCTGTTCCAATTCCGGCAACACTTCCACTCTTGGCCGCTGGCCTTGGTCTTCTTGGCTGGCAGTCACGTCGCCGCCAAGCTTGAGGCTGACTACTTTGCGAACGCGCGGGCGCGTTCTCTAAGCGTAACGAGTAATAAAACGAGGAAAGGGCGGTCAGTGTGTGGCCGCCCTTTCTTTTGCCTGCGACAAAACTCTCGCCTTCAACGACGCTTTGAGATTGCAGAACTCCAAGCAACAAAAAAGTCCCAGCTGCGGTCGGGCGCAGCTGGGGTTTCGTTCTGAAAGCCCGCGTTTTGCGCGGGCTGACTAGAACTAACTTAGGAACAGATCGTTGCTGAAGGCGATGTTGTCTTCGAGGTCGCTGCGATCTGTATCGCGCAGAACGATGAGGTCGCGGTCGCCGTTCAGCTCGATATAGGTATCGCCGCGACGCTCCACCACGCGGCGGAT